>JALYOB010000287.1 GCA_030857085.1 Acidobacteriota bacterium
CGCCGTAGCCGCGTCCGCGCTCCCGTTCCGCACGTTGCGCGACGCCCGCGCGCTCGACCTGCGGGAAACGCGACTCGAACATCTTCCCTAACGCGAGGCCGACCAGTTTGCGGCCGACGACTTCCGCTCCCTGCTGCTCCCCTTCGTACACCATCTCCACTTTGCCGGTGATCGCGGGGAGGATCATCGACAAGTCCGCGAGTCGCGGATAGACGAGCTTGTCGCCGGTGAGCGCAGCGCGGCGTTCGAGATTCGATTGCAGCAGTTCGATCGCAGCGATGGTCAGTCGCGCAGAGACACCTGATGTCTGATCGACGAGCTCCGAATCGCGGGCGACGAAGGCGATCGACTCGACCAGATCGCGCACGTACGGCGGCACTTCGACACGCGCGTTGTTGCCGTCGCGATCGAGCCACGCCTCCTGATCGGTGATGCGGCGAGCGATCTCCACCTTCTGCGGGTAGTGCGTGAGGATCTGCGAGTCGATGCGGTCTTTGAGCGGAGTGATGATGTTGCCGCGGCTCGTGTAATCCTCCGGATTCGCGCTGAACACGAGCACGACGTCCATTGGAATGCGGATCGGAAAGCCGCGAATCTGCAGATCGCGTTCTTCGAGAATGTTCAGCAGCGCGACCTGAATGCGCGGCGCGAGGTCGGGCAGTTCGTTGATCGCGAAGATGCCGCGATTCGTGCGCGGAATGATGCCGTAGTGGATGACTTCCTCGTCCGCATACGTGAGCCGCTGATTGGCGGCTTTGATCGGATCGATGTCGCCGACGAGATCGGCGACCGTCACATCGGGCGTTGCCAGTTTTTCGCGATAGCGATCGCCGCGCGCGAGCCACGCGATCGGCAGGTCGTCGCCTTTCTCCGCGGACAGACGGCGGCAGCGTTTGCAGGTCGGCTCGAACGGCGAGTCGTTGATCTCGCAGCCGTCGATGACCGGAACGTGTGCGTCGAGGAGTGAGGTGAGCGAGCGGAGGATGCGCGTCTTCGCCTGCCCCCGCAGGCCGAGGAGGATGATGTCGTGACGGGAGAGGACGGCGTTGTGGAGCGCGGGAATGACGGTGCGCTCGTAGCCATGGATGCCGGGAAACGTCGTCTCGCCTTTCGCAATGGCGGCGAGAAGATTCGAACGCATTTCGTCTTTGACCGAGCGCACGCGATAACCAGACGCGCGCAGCTCGCCGAGGGTGTGGATCGAGGTCATGGGGGCGAATGTAGCACCGATGATGGAGTTCCTCGGAGTTCCTCGGAGTTCCTCGGAGTTCCTCGGGGAGCTCGGAGTACCTCGGACTCGGACTTCGTCGGGTCTCGAACGGTCGATGCCGGAGCAACGGCGAGAACCGTCGGAAGTGCGCCGAGCTACTCCGAGGTACTCCGAGGTACTCCGAGGTACTCCGAGGAACTCCGAGGAACTCCGAGGTACTCCGAGGACTCCGAGGACTCCGAGGAACTTAATCCTCTCCCTCCCGTACACACCCTCCATGAGCGAAACGGTCATCCTCCTTCATGGTCTCGGCCGCACGCCGGCTTCGATGGTGCCGCTCGCGATTGCGGCGCGGCGTCGCGGGTATGACGTCATCAACTGGCACTACCGGTCGCGCACGCGCACGATCGGCGAGAACGCGGAGGCGCTCGCGCGTGCGCTCGTGCCGCGCGTTGCGTCGGCGTCGCGCGTGCACTTTGTGACGCATTCCTTGGGCGGGATCATCGTGCGTCAGTTTCTTGCGAAACACTCGCTGCCGAACCTCGGGCGCGTGGTCATGCTTGCGCCACCGAATGGCGGCAGTGAAGTCGCGGATGTGATGCAGCGGTGGCTTCGTCCGGTGAAGGCCGTACAGGAGCTGGGCACCGGCGCCGCGAGCGTGCCTCGCGCACTGCCGCGCGTCGATTACGCGGTGGGCGTCATCGCCGGGTCGCGCAGTCACATTCCGCTGTTCTCGCACTGGATGGACGACGCGCCGAATGATGGCGTGGTGGCAGTGGAGCGGACGCGCGTCGACGGGATGCACGACTTTCTCGTGCTGCATCGCACACACACGTTTCTGCCGTGGGCGCCGGACGCGATCGCGCAGGCGATGCACTTTCTCGAACGCGGCCGGTTCAACTGAACAGATTGCTCACCGAACTGCCGAAGTCCTGCACGGAATCGGACGCCGCTTCGAGTGCGTCTTCGAACGAGTTCTCGAACATCGTTCCGACCTCGCCCCACGAGTACGTCTGGCCGGAGAGACCGCCAATGAGGATTCCGGCGGCGGGAAGGACCACCACACCGATCGGCATGCCGAGGCTGCTGAATTCGGTGCCGCGCACGGCGTTGCCGGCGGCGGAGAGAATGCCCTGCATCATCTCCACGTCGACGTCGTGGCCGAAGCCGGAGATGCTGTCGTCGCTCGGGTCGTAGCCTGCGTACGTTTGAAACTGCTGATCGCCGATCACCTTGCTGATGCGCAATCCCTGCAGCAGCGACGTGAATACCGCCCACGGATCGATGTAGTTCTGAAGATCCTGCGCGCTGATCGTCACGCCATTCGCGGCGGCGACTTGTGCGAGCGCGTCGTAGCTCGTGGCAGCGGCGAGGAACTGTTTGCGCAGCGTCGCGTCATTCTGCACGCGTTGCAGGAACGCGGCGATCTGCGCATTCGGCGCGGGCGTCTTCATCATCGCGTAGTAATCGCGGAGGACGTTCGGGTCCATCGCAATGCCGTACGTCGCTTTGACGACCGACGCGAACGCGTCGTACGTGCTCGAGCCGTTGAGGACGTCCTGCACGATGTTGCTGATGACCTGCTCTTTCGTTGCGGTGGCGCTCTTTTCGAATGCAACGATGGCGCTGAGCACGAGCGCCTGCGCGTGGCAGTCGTCGATCGAGGCAAGGGGCATGGCGTCCTCCTCTTTTGTGCAGGTTGTTCGCGGGACGCCGGCGAGGCTAACACACGACGCGGCAGCGTGAGCCGCCGCGTCGTGCTTCAGCGTGTTCTGGTGAGACCGAGCGGCATCGCTTTGACGAGTGCGTTCTCGCGCTCGATGCCGTGGCGTTTGTCGAGCATCACCTGGCGGATGTAGTCGAGAAGGCGATCGAACTCCATGTCGGCCTCCGACATCATCCGGGCGAGTTGCAGGACCACTTCGACGCCGGCGAGGTTCACGCCGAGGTCGCGGGTCAGCGTCAGGATCATCTCGAGTTTGCGGATTTCATCTTCACCGTAAAGCCGCGTGTTGCCCGACGTGCGCGCGGGTTTGATGAGCCCTTCGCGTTCGTAGAGGCGCAGCGTCTGCGGATGGATGTTGTACCGCTCCGAGATGATCGAGATCATCACGTATCCGTCTGCTCTGCGTTTAGCCATAACCGAGTTCCTCGGAGTCCCTCGGACTCCTCGGAGTTCCTCGGTTCCTCTCCACTCCGAGGAACTCCGAGGAACCCGAGGAACCGAGGAACTACGAACTACTTGTTCTCGTCGACCACTTCCGCCTCGATGACGTCGTCCTTCGACGCGCCGCCGCCGGCGTTGGCGCCTGCACCCGCGTTGCCGCCAGCCTGTGCGCCGGCCTGCTGGTACATCACTTCAGCGAGCTTGTGCGAGGCCTTCTGCAGGTTGTCCATGGCGGCGCGCATGGTGTCGGCACCACCCTGTTCCATCGCTTTGCGGGCATCGCTGATCGCGCTCTCGAGCGACTGCACGTCTGAGCCCTGCAGCTTGTCGCGGTTTTCGCTCAGCATCTTCTCGACCTGATAGACGAGCGAGTCGAGCTGATTCTTCGCTTCTACTTCCTCGCGGCGCTTCTTGTCCTCTTCCGCATGCGACTCCGCATCGCGAACGAGTTTCTCGACGTCGTCCTTCGACAGTCCGGAGGAGCTGGTGATCGTGATCTTCTGCTCCTTGCCGGTGCCGAGGTCCTTCGCCGAGACGTTCATAATGCCGTTCGCGTCGATGTCGAACGTGACCTCGATCTGCGGGATGCCGCGCGGCGCGGGCGGAATGCCGACCAGGTGGAACGCGCCGAGGAGCTTGTTCGCCGCGGCCATCTCACGCTCGCCCTGATAGACCTTGATCTCCACCGACGTCTGATTGTCGGCAGCGGTCGAGAAGGTCTCCGACTTGCGCGTGGGGATGGTGGTGTTGCGGTCGATGAGCTTCGTCATCACGCCGCCGAGCGTCTCGATGCCGAGCGAGAGCGGCGTGACGTCGAGCAGGAGAACGTCCTTCACGTCGCCGCCGAGAACGCCGCCCTGAACCGCCGCGCCGACTGCCACGACTTCGTCCGGGTTCACGCCCTTGTGCGGCTCTTTGCCGAAGTAATCCTTGACCGCCTGCTGCACCATCGGGATGCGCGTCGAACCGCCGACGAGCACGACTTCATCGATCTTCTTCGGATCGACGCCCGCGTCGCTGAGCGCCTGCTTCACCGGTCCCATCGTCTTCTGAACGATGTCGCCGATGAGCTGCTCGAACTTCGCACGGGTGAGCGCGAGGTTGAGGTGCTTCGGCCCCGACGCGTCGGCCGTGATGAACGGCAGGTTGATGTCCGTGGACATGGTCGACGAGAGCTCGATCTTCGCCTTCTCGGCAGCTTCCTTGAGGCGCTGCAGAGCCATCTTGTCTTTCGACAGGTCGATGCCCTGGTCCTTGCGGAACTCGTCGATGATCCAGTCGATGAGACGCTGGTCGATGTTGTCGCCGCCGAGGTGCGTGTCGCCGTTGGTCGACTTCACTTCGACCACGCCGTCGCCGACTTCGAGGATGGAGATGTCGAACGTACCGCCGCCGAAGTCGTAAACGGCGATGGTTTCGTTCGTCTTCTTGTCGAGGCCGTACGCGAGCGCTGCGGCCGTCGGCTCGTTGACGAGACGCTCGACCTTGAGGCCTGCGATCTCGCCGGCGTCTTTGGTGGCCTGACGCTGCGAGTCGTTAAAGTACGCGGGGACGGTGATGACCGCACGATCGACTTTCTCGCCGAGGTAGTCTTCCGCCGCCTGCTTGAGCTTCTGCAGGATCATGGCGGAGATCTCGGGCGGCGAGTACATCTTGCCGCTGATGTCGACGCGAACGTCGCTGTTGGAAGCCTGGGTCACCTTGTACGGGACCATCTTCATCTCTTCATTGACTTCGTTGAACTTGCGTCCCATGAAGCGCTTGATCGAGAAGATGGTGTTCTCCGGATTCGTGACGGCCTGGCGCTTGGCGACCTGGCCGACGAGGCGCTCGCCGTTTTTGGCGAAGCCGACGACCGACGGCGTGATGCGGCTGCCTTCGGCGTTCACGATGACCTTCGGCTCGTTGCCTTCCATGACCGCGACGACGGAGTTCGTCGTACCGAGGTCAATGCCGATGATCTTGGACATATCTTCTTCTCCTTCTATGACTTCGGGATCATTGAGTGTCCCGTTATCAAATTCACCTACTCATCGAAACCTGAGTCTAGCATTGTGAATTCCGCGTGAGCAAGGGAGTAGAGAGGAGCGCGCACGCGTTAGAATCGCGCGACTGGAGGGTTTTCGAACCATGAGCCAATATCCGTACCGTCCGCAGCAGCCCGCCTGGATCGACGGCCGGACCGCCGATACGGCAGAGCGGGAGCGGACGTTCATCCGTTCCGTCTATGCGTGGATGTTCGGCGGCCTCATTCTGACCGCGCTGGCCGCGATGTGGGTGGTTTCCTCGCCCGCCATGCAGCAGCTCGTCTTCGGCACGCCGCTGCGCTGGGTGCTGCTGTTCGGCGAGCTGGGACTGGTGATGTTTCTGTCGTTCCGCATCACGAAGATGTCGCCCGCGAGCGCGGCGTCGGTGTTTCTCGTTTTCTCGCTGCTGAACGGACTGACGCTGAGCTCGATCTTCTTCGTCTACACGCAGGCATCGATCGTTCAGGCGTTCTTCACCGCCGCCGGCATGTTCGGCGCGATGAGCATCTATGGCATGGTGACCAAGCGCGATCTGACGTCGGTCGGCTCGTTCATGTTCATGGGTCTGATCGGCATTGTGATCTGCAGCCTGGTGAACATGTTCCTCAAGTCGCCCGGCCTCGCCTACGCCATCTCGTTCATCGGCGTCTTCATCTTCCTCGGCCTCACTGCCTATGACACGCAGAAGCTGAAGGCGTACGCGACGGCGCCGCAGCTGCGCGAGAAC
>JALYOB010000288.1:0-5321 GCA_030857085.1 Acidobacteriota bacterium
ATGCGCGTCATGCGTAAGCTGATCGTCGCTCTCCTGCTCGTCTGCGCGTGTGCGACTGCACCGTCGCGGGATTCAAAACACGACGTCAACGCGCTGCTCGACTCATGGCACCAGGCCGCGGCGCAGGCGAATGAATCGGCGTATTTCGGGGTGATGGCGCCGGAGTTTGTGTTTCTCGGAACGGATGCAAGCGAGCGGTGGGATGTGGCGGCGTTCCGCAGCTTTGCGCATCCCTATTTCGCGAAGGGCACGGCGTGGACGTTCGTGCCGCGGGACCGGCATGTGATGCTCTCACCGCGCGGCGATGTGGCGTGGTTCGACGAGCGGCTCGACAGTGCGACGTATGGCGAGTGCCGCGGCACGGGCGTCGTGCGGCGCGACGGGAGCGCGTGGAAGATCGCGCATTACAACCTCACCATTCCCATTCCCAACGATCTGGCGAAAAGCGTGGTGGCGATGATCAGCGACGGCGCGAAGAAGCAGCAGGAGTAGTGGCGATCCACTCCGCGAGCAGCGTCCCCAGCTCTTCTTCTCTTCCGCTGAATCCGTGATCGGCCTCGCGCATGATCGCGAGCTCGAAGTTCGGTTTCGCACCGAACGCCTCGTCGAGCATGGCCACGCAGCGGCGCACGTCTTTGCCGTACGCGTACTCGTCGTTCTCGCCGTACAGCACGAACGTTGGTTTGCGAATGCCCTGCACGTGGCGGAAGCGCGGCTTGCGCGAGAGGCGAATGCCGCGCGCGGTTTCGAGGAACGGGAAGACGTTGTAATCGCCGTCGGGATTGGCCATGTCGTAGAACGCGGCCCAGCTCATCGGCATCTGCGAGATCGCGCGCGGCACGAGCTCCTCGCCCCGCTTCGCGCGAAGCATCTCTTTTGCTTTCGCGAGCGCAGCGGTGAACCGGCGCGCGCCGAGCTGCTCGTACAGCATCCCCGTGTCATCGCCGCCGCCTAACAACACGTAGCGCTGCACCGGCACGCGCTCTTTGTAAAAGTCGTAGACGGCGATCTTGTTCGCGCCGGTCGAGTGTCCGACCAGAGTGATGTCGCGATACCCCCGGCCGCGCAGCTCGCGCACGGCGCCGTCGATGTCGAACACACATTCGCGAATCAGCTCGTACGACGCGCCGCCCATCTTCGCGCCCGCGCGCCGCATCACCTGCGCGCCGCGGTTGTTGAACGGAAAGTAGGCGATGCCCGCGCGCGTGAGCACTTCCGCGAGCCGGTTCGTTCGCTTCGATTCGAAGACCGACGAGCCGCCGGTGCCGTGCAGAAAGAGGATCGCGCGATCGGTCGCGCGTTTCGGTTCGAAGAGCAAACCCGCCAGCGGAACGTCGTCCGTGGCGTCGAACCTCACGAGGCGGCAGAGAGGTTCGTTCCGGTCCATCGCCATGTCGTCTCCCCGGTCAGATGCGCGCCACCCAGCCATTGGTCGGGATCGTTGAGTGCGATGTCGTCGGCCTCACCGCGCAGGACCTGCTCGCCCTGCGGCGTGATCGTGCACATCGCTTTGGGCGGCTCGCCCGTGATCGTCAGCAGCGGCACCTCGCGGCCCGCGAGCATCTGCAAATGGCGAAACACCTCTGTGTCCCCAAATCCGAGGCGGGGCATTTCCTCGTTGAGGTGCTCGAAGAGCGTTGCGAAATCGTGGAAGCCGCTGGCGACATGCGTCAGTGCGCGTTGCTCGACCGCACCGAGGCCGTTTGCGGCGGACGGAAAACGGGCGCAGTGCAGCGCGAGGCCTTCGCGGAGGAACGGGAAATCGGGGTCGTCTTTCGCGAGAAAGCGATTGAGGGAGGTCGGATCGGGAGAGGTGTACGCGCGCCACACTTCGCGAGCGGTCCTCAGCATCGCCGGCTCGACGGTCTCGCGCGATTCGTAGTGGAAGACGAGATCGCGCGGGTCGGATTCGGCCAACGGCAGCGGCGACCAGACGAGGGAAATGTGCGTGTCGCCGAGGCGCTGGAGGAGGTAGACGAGGTGAATGAGGCAGAAGAGATCGTGCTCGAACCAGAGCACGATCTCCTGATCCCTCGCTGCAGCTTCGTCGAGCGCCTGTTCCTGTTCGAGCAGATCGGTCCGCACGCGCAGCAGGTCGTGCCGATGCGCGTCGGCGATCGCGCGTGCGCGCGTCTCGATCCAGTCGTCGCCCGGGACGACAGGACCGGTGACGAGCGACTCGCGAAAGGCGCGATGCTCGCCCGGAAGATCGGCGCGGCGCGCAGCCGCGGCGACGACATCGCCGTTGTGGAGATGGATCATCGAGGCGGCATCGTATGTCAGTTGGCGGTTGGCGGTTGTCCGTTGTCCGTTGTCGGTTGTCGGTTGTCGGTTGTCCGTTCACGGAGCTCACTACCTACCCTGAACGGACAACGGACAACGGAGAACCTCCCTCACGGCCTCCACCGCATCGAGAACCACCACTTCGTTTCGCCGCGCAGCGGGGCGTCGAGCACGCGGGCGACGCCGAGGGTGAGATCGAGGGCGGCGCTTTTCAGGATGGGCGTGGGATCGGTGCTGAGTGTGGCCTCGATGCCGGTGAGGGAGAGCTGCGTCTCG
Source organism: Acidobacteriota bacterium (assembly GCA_030857085.1). Classification (GTDB taxonomy): domain Bacteria; phylum Acidobacteriota; class Thermoanaerobaculia; order Gp7-AA8; family Gp7-AA8; genus QHVT01. The sequence continues at coordinate 2,560 of JALYOB010000288.1, forward strand.
CCGAGCTCATGGCGTTGATAGAACAGCGTGATGGGTGAGGCGACGGTCGCTTCGATGCGCCAGCCGTCGTAGTCGTCGCCGGAGAGGAGCGCCACGGGAAGCGCGGGATCGAGCACGCGGCGCGAGTAGGCGGAGCGCGGAAGAACGGACGACGCGATGCCGCCCAGCGTGATCGGCGTGCCGCCGTCGTGCTGATAGCGAGCGCCGATGCGGAAGGAGCTGCTGCCGAGCGAGGCGGCGAGGATGCCGCGATAGTGCTCGTCGTCTGCTTCGAGCGTGAGCGCCTGATCGAAGCGTGACGCGCCTCGCTGCTGGCGCGTGCTCAGTTCCGCGCGTCCGAATGCGAACTCGTTCGCGAGCGCGCCTGCTTCGACCGTCATGCGGCTCTGCGGAAAGGTGCGCGAATAGACCGCGCGTACTTCCGCGCCGCGATCGGTGACCACGTCCGGAACGTCGGAGGCGAAGAGATGCGCGTGCAGTTCGACCGGCCAGCCGCGCCACGCCGTCGCGAGGGACGCACCGTCGGGTGCGTCGCCGCGGCCTAACGAGCCGATGAGAAGTGTGTCCAGACGTCCGACCACATCGCCGAAGCGCACGCCGAGCTCGAACGCCTGCTGATGCGGAGCCCAGCTCTGGCCGGTGAACCAGCCGAATTCCTGGCGTCCCAGGCCGTAGGGCCGCGAGGTGACGGTCTGCGTGGCGAACGTCGCCGGCGTGCGTGGAGCAGGAGGAATCGCAGGAACGAGTGACGCTTCGAGCGGCGGCGTTGCGGGGAGAGGTTCGATGCGATCGAGCACGCGCACGACGTAGCCGTCGGGATCGAGCGACATGAAGAAGATGCGTCCGTCGGGTGACGGCGCGGGGCTGAATGCGCCGCCGGCAGCGCGCGTGATCTGCACCGGCTCGCGCTCGGTGATGCGGTGGCGATAGAGCTCGGCGAATCCGCGTGAGAAGCCGGCATGCACCACTTCATCGTCGTTGAGCCACTCGGGCGACGCGGCGTCGACGTTCGGCATCGGGTACCGGAAATCGGTGGCGCTGCGGTCGTCGACGACCACGAGGAACCACGTCGCGCCGTTGTGCTCGACCCACGCGGTCTTATGGCCGTCGGCGCTCACGCGCGGATGCGAAACGATGATGTCGATCGAAGGATCGGTGCGGCGGGTGACTTCCCCGGTCGTGAGATTCACGTACACCAGCTGCGTGGTGCCGAAGCGGCTGCGCACTGCAATCGCGCGATTCGCGTCGATCGGATCGGCGTCGTGCACGTCGGCGAGATGGGTGATGCGCGTGAGGCGGTCAAAGTCCCAGCGATAGAGGTCGTAATGCAGAAAGCCTTCGGCATCGGGAACGCGATGCGAGAAGACGATCGCCTTGCCGTCGCGCGTCCAGCGCGGATTGTCGATGTCGCCGCCGTCGGGCATGACCAGCTCGTGCACCGCTTTGCGCGGCAGCGGTTTCGTGCGCACCGGCGGCACGTCTTCCGGATCGCGTGCGAGGATCTTCTGCAATCGCTCGGAGAACTTTTTCTCTTCTTCTTCCGGCGCGCCGGTGGACCAGATCACGAGCTTCTGCGGCTTTTCGCGCTCGCGCACGACCACCGCGAGCTGTTTGCCGTCCGGCGAGACGGCTGGATCTCCGGAAGCGCGCGGCGTCTCCTGAAAGAGCGTCCCTTCCTGCAGCGGCGCGGCGCGATCGATGGTCATCGCGGAGGCGGTGAGCTCGGCCACGAAGCGGCCGTAGAGGCGTTCGGGATCGTCGCCGAACACACCGGCGAATGCGGTGTCGAACGAACGGCGATGACGCGCGGTCAGACGCGACCACAACTTGCGCAACGAATCGGGACCGCTGCGCTGCTCGAGCCACTCCAGATAGGCGGAGCCCATCAGATACGCCATCGACATGCCGAGGAAACTGCGGGAGTCGGAAGCCATCTGGTCGTACGTCGGGAGATTTCCTTCCGCGGCCCAGCGGCGGAGGATGAGCGCGCGGATGGTGCTGGTCGGACGTCCCGTGCCGGTGAGCCGTCCTTCGACCACCGTCGCGTAGCCTTCGAGCACCCAGCGTGGCGCGCGCAAGGTGATCGGATCGAGCGGCAGGACGTACTTTTCGAACACCCGCCCGAGCGGATTGCGCGTCGGACGGAGCATGTGCACGAGGTGCGTGGTCTCGTGCACGGCGAGGAGGTCGATCCAGCTGCCGTACGCGCCGATCTGTTCATCCGGGCCGGGAGGCTCGGTGAAGAAAATCATGCGCGGCGTGTCGAGGAACGGCCACGCGCTGCCGTTCGCCTGCGCGATCGGGTTCATCACCAGCACGTCGATTTTCTGCGGCGGCGTGAAGCCGGCTTCCGCGCTGACGGCCTCGCGGATCGACTCGAGCCGTCCCGCGGCGCGCGCCGACCACTCTTCGTATTCGCGCGGATAGTGCACGCGAAAATGCGGCGTCTCGATGGTGCGCCACGCGGCGGCGGGACTCTGCGCGTGCGCAACGGTTGCGGCGGCGAGCAGCGCGAGAAGGAGCAGACGGTTGAGTGGTAGTGTACGAATCATGTTGAAAAGACTCGTGCTCGTCACTGCAACATTCGTGTTCGCGGCGTCCGTGCTCGCTCAGGGGAAGATCATGCTGGTCATTCACGGCGGAGCCGGAACCATCACCCGTCAGACGATGACGCCGGAGATGGAGAAGCAGTATCGGGAGACGCTCGAACAGGCTCTCCGCACCGGATACGCAGTGCTGAGCAAGGGCGGCTCGAGTCTCGA
>JALYOB010000288.1:5331-6130 GCA_030857085.1 Acidobacteriota bacterium
CTCGACGCGGTCGAGGCGACGATTCACGTGCTCGAAGACTCGCCGCTGTTCAACGCCGGCAAGGGAGCGGTCTTCACGCACGAGGGACGCAACGAGCTCGATGCCGCGATCATGGATGGGCGCAACAAGGCCGCCGGCGCGGTGGCGGGCGTGACGATCATCCGCAATCCGATCAGCGCCGCACGCGCGGTGATGGAAAAGTCGAAGCACGTGATGATGGCCGGCCGCGGCGCGGAGCTGTTCGCGACGAAGGTGGGCCTCGAGATCGTCGATCCGTCGTACTTCTGGACCGAACGACGCTGGAAGTCGCTGCAGAACGAGCTGCTCAAAGAGCAGGGCAAGCCGCAGGCGGAGCTCGAGCAGTACGCCGAGAAAAAGTACGGCACGGTCGGCGCGGTGGCGCTGGACCGCAACGGCAATCTCGCCGCGGGGACGTCGACCGGCGGCACGACGAACAAGCAGTTCGGCCGCATCGGCGACGCGCCGATCATCGGCGCCGGCACGTACGCGGACAACGAGTCATGCGCCGTCTCCGCGACCGGCGCGGGCGAGTACTTCATCCGCTGGACCGTCGCCTACGACATCGCCGCGCTGATGAAGTACCGCGGCATGACCGCGGAGCAGGCAGGCAATGAAGTGATCATGAATAAGCTGCCGAAGGAAGGCGAAGGCGGCGTGATCATCCTCGACCGCAAGGGCAACTTTGCGATGCCGTTCAATAGCGAGGGGATGTATCGGGGGTATATCGGAGCGGATGGGGTGGCGCATGTGTTGATTTATCGGGACTAGTCTGGAGAGC
>JALYOB010000741.1 GCA_030857085.1 Acidobacteriota bacterium
CCGACAGCTCGCGGAGCAGGCGCTAGACCGTCGCGTGGTCCGAATTCAACATTGTGATTGCATTGGGCATTTGGCGTATGTCCTCCGCACAGGAGAAAGGCATGATGCGAGCCCGCTGAGTGCGATAAAACGCAGATATGACCGATCGCTCGATTCTTCATGAACACGTCGCCGCGTCGCTCGACGCCGCCGGCATCACCGGATACGAAGTGCTCGCGTGCGCGCCGGAGCTCGCCGATACGGCCGAGTTCTGCGCGCATTACGGCATCGCCGCAGACGAGGCCTGCAATGCGATCCTCGTCGCACTCAAAAGCACGCCGCGCCGCTTCGTCGCCTGCCTCGTCCGCGCCGATACGAAACTCGACGTCAATCGCAAAGTCAGCACGCTGACGGGCGTAAAGCGACTCTCATTCGCGTCTGCTGAAGAAACAGCCGAATTGACGGCCATGCTCATCGGCGGCGTCACCATCCCCGGCCTGCCCGATGACGTCACGATCTACATCGACGAGCGTGTGATGGAGCGGCCGCACATCATCATCGGCGGCGGCAATCGCTCGAGCAAAATCCGCATCGCCCCTGCTGCGCTGCTCAATCTCCCCAATGTCTCTGTTGCAGACGTGGCGGTGCCGCGATGAAGAAGCCGCCCGCCGCGCTGCAGAAAGCCGTGCATTTCCTGACTGCGTTCACCATCGCCTTGAAGGGCTTCGCCAAGCTCGAACATGCGCACGACTACTGGCCGGTGATCGCCCTCTTTTTCGCCGCCGCGATTTACATCGTCACGATCACCGTTCTGCACGACCGTCTGCATCATCACGTCCGCCTGCTGACCGCGAGCGTCTATGCGATCGAATGCGGCGTTACGGCCATCGTCGCGCTCCTCTATGCGCATGAAGGAAAACGCTTCCTCCATTACGCGCTCGCATTCGCCGCGGCGATGTTCGCGGTCGCACTGATCGTCCACCTCACGCGCACGCCGCGGCATGTGGAGAGCTGACGCGTGGCATCGACGGCCGCCCTCACCAGCGTTTCGGTCGATCCGATTCTCCACGACGTCCATCTCCACCTTGCCCCCGGCGAATCCGTCGCCCTCCTCGGCCGCAGCGGCGCGGGGAAGACCACCATCCTTCGCCTGCTCAATGGCCTCACCCGCCCCACGCGCGGCACAGTGACCATCGACGGCGCTCCGCTGACCGATGCAACGCTGACCGGACAACGTCGCCGCATCGGCACGATCCTCCAGGCTCCGGCGCTCTTTCCCCATCGCACGGTCTACGACAACATCGCCACCGTTCCGCGCCTCCTGCAATGGGAGGAAGCGCGCATCGAAGCCGCGGCGCGCACGATGCTCGAGCGCCTCGAATTGCCGTTCGAGCGCTTCGCCCATCGCAAACCGCGCTCGCTCTCCGGCGGCGAGCAGCAGCGCGTCGGCATCGCCCGCGCCACGATCGCCAATCCGCCGCTGCTGCTCTGCGACGAGCCGTTCAGCGCTCTCGATCCGTTGCTCCGCCGCGAACTGCAGGACGCGTTCATCCGCGTGCGCGAGAGCGGCGAGGCCACGATGCTGTTTGTCACGCACGACGTCGCCGAAGCCGCGCGCGTCGCACGACGCATCATCCTCATCGACGCAGGCGCCATTCATTGCGACGCGCCGCGCGACGCATTTCTCGCCTCCGATCTCCCGCTCGTCCGCCGCTTCCTCGAGGCCGCGCGATGGTGAACGAAATCCTCCGCGCAACCGGCGAGCACGTGGTGATCGTGGCGATCTCCGTCTTCATCGCCACGCTCATCGGCATCCCGATCGGCATCGCCTGCATCCGTCATCCCCGCGCCGGCCGCGTCGCTCTTCGCGCGATCGACGTCATTCAAACGATCCCCTCTCTCGCCCTCTTCGGTTTCCTCATCCCTCTCCCCCTCCTCGGCGGCATCGGCATCCGCACGGCCATCGTGGCGCTGATCCTCTATTCGCTCCTGCCGATCGTCCGCAGTACGGTCACCGGCATCGAAGGCATCGATCCGCTCATCCGCGAAGCCGCCATCGTCCTCGGCATGACCGAACGCCAGCGCCTGAGAAGTGTCGAACTGCCTCTCGCACTCCCATCGATCTTCAACGGCCTCCGCATCGCCACCGTGCTCGCCATCGGCGTCGCCACCATCGCCGCGGCCGTGGGCGGCGGCGGCCTCGGAACGCTGATCTTCCGCGGCGTGGCCATGGTCGATACGACACGCATCCTCGCCGGCGCCGTTCCCGCGGCGTTGCTGGCGCTGATCGCCGACCTGCTGTTCGCTGCGCTGGAGCGGATCGCCGCGAGGTAACGACGGGGGGCCTCCGGCGGCCGGGCCACGGGCCCGGACCCGTCTTGCAGGCCAAGCCTCCGCGACACTCGTGCGAACTAACACAGACTGTGT
>JALYOB010000289.1 GCA_030857085.1 Acidobacteriota bacterium
GCGGCCCACCGTGTCCCTGCAGCGCGCGAATCGTTTCGAGCACGCCGCTCATCGCCTGCAACTCGCTTCGCGCGCAAACCTCATCGAACAACGTCTGGCGCAGCGCGAAGATCTCCCGCTCCGTCTGCGTCCATCGAAAGTGCGCCTGCATGTCGCGAATGTCGTCGATGATCCGGCGTCCCGAGCCTTTGCGGAAACTTTCCGGCATCGCCTCATAGTCGCTGCCCATCGCGCGGCAGAGCGCTGCATATGCGGCGGTGTGTTGCGGCTCGAGATCGATGATCGTCTCGTCGAAGTCGAAGATGAACGCCGCGGGCGGATGCGCGAGATGCGGCGCGCGCCGCGTGATACGTTCGCCGCGTGGATCCGGAGTTTCAGCGCGCACTCGGCAGCGTCCTCCTCATCGGCACGATCATCGGCGCGATCGCCACGACCACGCTCATCGTCATCTTCCGGCAGTTCGGCGGCCGCAAGGCCGGCACGTCACAGCACATCGCTCTCATCTTCGGCCTGATCGCGTTTCTCGTGCTCTGCTGCATTCTGCTGCTCGTCCTGTCGTACCGCGCCTAACTCGCGCATCAGCTTCTGCGTGTGCTCGCCGAGTGCAGGCGGCGCGTTGCGAATGGGCAGGCGCTCGCCGTCGAAACGCACGGGATGACGCACCGCTTCGTACGTTCCAATCACGGGATGTTCGATCGTCGCGATGAGCGGTTTCGCTTCTTCGCTGCGCAATGCTTCGAGCACGCCCCGCACTGCCGACGCCGGAATGGCAGCGTCGCGGCAGCGCGCGAGCCAGTGTTCCGCGTCGCGCGTGCGAAAGATTTCCTCGAGCAGCGGCACGAGCGTTCCACGATGTTGCACGCGTCCGCCGTTGGTGGCGAAGCGTTCGTCCTGCGCGAGCGCGGGGCGCTCGATCACCCGCTCGCACAAGGAACGAAAGTGCCGATCGGTGCCGCCTCCGAGTGCAAACGCGCGATCTCGCGCATGAAAGAGTTGATACGGCACGATCGACGGATGCGCATTGCCGTAGCGCCGCGCTTCCTCGTTCGTCACGAGCGCCCCCTGCGCCACGTTCACCAGCGAGGCGAGCGTCGCGCCGAACAGCGAGACCTCGATGCGCTGTCCTTTTTTCGTCCGCTCGCGTGCAACGAGCGCCGCGAGAATCGCGCCGTGCGCGTAATGCGCGGTCAGCACGTCCGCGAGCGCCACGCCGATCTTCGTCGGCTCGCCGTCCGCTTCGCCGGTGATCGACATCAGCCCCGCACCCGCCTGCGCAAGAAGGTCATATCCGGGCGTGTTTGCTTCCTTCGTGTCGGCGTCGAAGCCGCCGATCGAGCAGTGGATCTTCGACTCCGGCACGTCGAGCAGCGCCTCGCGCTGCGGGGGAAGGAAGTTGTCGATGACGACGTCCGCACGTGCAATCAACTCGCTCGCGATGCGCTTTCCTTCTTCGCTCCGCAGGTCGAGCGCGAGCGATTCTTTGTTGCGATTGACCGACAGAAGGTAGGTGCTGATCTCGGCCGCGAACGGAGGTCCCCAGCGGCGCGTTTCGTCGCCGCGCGACGGCTCTTCGACTTTGATCACGCGCGCACCTTCGTCGGCGAGCATCTGCGTGCAGAGCGGCCCGGCGAGCACGCGCGTGAAGTCGGCGACGAGAATGCCGTCGAGGGGAAGGCGCCGCGTCACCGGTAGGTCGACTTCAGCGCGTCGAGATCCGCGAGTGTTTTGCGAAGGATGTTGACGACTTTGTGGATCTCGTTGCCGTAGGTCCGCAGCTCGGCGTCGCAATCGGTCATCGAGTAGACGGCTTCATCGCGTTCGAGGCGATCGCGCTCGAAGCGGAGGCGTTCGGCGAGTTCGTCGATCTCGGTGACGATGACGAAGTGGAGATCTTTTTCGCCGAGGTAGCGTTTGCATTGCGGGCAGTGAATGGACTGGTCGGACGCCGACTCGACCAGTTCGACGACGAACTGCCGTTCGCACTGCGGACACTCGAAGACTTCGGGCAACATGGCCAGCACCAACTCCGAAGATTGTGCCACGTTGCGCAACCGCGCAATGTTGGAATGCAACTGTTGACCGTGCGGTTAGCCGCCGTGTAGCATCCGGCGCCTGCCGTTGCTGGGAGATCGTTCAATGGTAGGACAATCGGCTCTGGACCGATGAATCGGGGTTCGACTCCCTGTCTCCCAGCCAGGCGGCGCGGCCGCCAAGCCTTCTTCAGGGTGTACTTTTCAGGCGCGCGTGTGGTGGCCGCCGCCTTCGTTCCGCGTCATAGACGTTTTTCTCCGCGAACGCCGCCTATTGCATGTAGCCGAGGGCGCGCAGGCGGCGGATGGTTTCGGCGTCGAGCTCGCGCGGCGGCAGCGGTTTGTGCGCGCGCAGCGATGCTTGCCACGCGTTCAGTTCCGCCGACATGCGCGCAGACACTTCCGTGCGGCCGAGGTTGTGTGTTTCGGCGGGATCGCGGGAGAGATCGTAGAACTCGAGCGGCTCCTGCACATTCACGATCGTCTTGAGCGTGCCGTCGATGATCGCGCGGCCGGGACGGCGGTACTTCTGCGCGAGCGTTCTCCCGCGCATGGGGAACGACTCGGTGATCACCGGATACGGCGCGCGCGCATTGCCGCTCATGAGAGGCCACGCGTCGAGCGTGCTCACAGGCTGCTCCACCACGCGGCCTGTTTTCTGGCCGGGCAATTTGATGATCATCGGCACGCGCACCTGATGTTCGTAGTTCGTCGCGCCGTGCGAGACGACGCCATGCTCGCCGAACGCTTCGCCGTGATCGGCGACGATCACGATCAGCGTGTCGTCGTACATCCCGCGCGTGCGGAGTTCGCCGATCAGCCGCGCGATCTCCGCGTCTTCGTATGCGATCGCGCCGTCGTATTGCGAGAGGAGGTGCGCGCGCTCGCGCGCGGTGATGCGCAACGGCTTGTCCTGCATCATCGTCGCGATCAGACGATCCGCAAGATCGATGTTCTGCGACGCATCGCGCCCCGGAAAGCGCGTGTCGTACGGCGGCGGAGGGATGTACGGCTCGTGCGCATCCATGTAGTTCACGACCAGAAGAAAGGGCCGCCGCTTTCCGGCGACGCGCGCCAGGTATTCGCGCGCGCGGTCGGTGATTTCGGTCGCGCGGCGGCTGCCGATCCGGAATCGCGCAGGCAGCACGCGCTGGACGAAGAGGTCGACGCCGCGGCGCAAAGATGAATCCGCGGGCGCACCGAACGGCAGCGCCGCGGGCCTCGCATCGAGGTGCTGAAAGCCCTGATCGAGTCCGAAGGCGGAGCCGAGATAGATGTGGTTCGCGGCGATGGATGCGGTGGCGTAGCCGCGCGCCGACGACAGCTCCGCGAGCGTGACTGCCGACGGCGGAAGAGGACGGCCCAGCATCCACACGCCTTCATCAAAGTGCGCCGTGTGCTCGCTCGGAAACGCGCCGGTAAACAGCGAGGCCGTCGACGAGAGGGTCATGTTCGACGGCGCGTGCGCACGACGGTAGAGCGTCGCTGTCTGCGCGAAGCGCGTCAGGTGCGGCGTCGTATCTCGCGCGTATCCGTACGCAGAGAGATGATCGGCGCGCACGGTGTCCATGAGGACGAGCAGCACGTTCTGCTGCGCCGTCCGCGGCGGCGGCGCCTCGGCGGCCTCGTCTCGTGGAGGAGGAACGTCGACGAAAAACGAGCCCGCCATGGCCAGCGTGAAAATGCCGAGCGTCGCGGCCGGCCGCAGCAGCGGATCGTGGTGTTTTCGAATTCTGGCAATGAGCGAGATCGCGATCACCGCGACGGCCGCCGCGGCTACCCTGATCAGGATCGGCTCGTGCCGCGCGAGCTCGCGCGCCATCCACAGCGGAATCGTGAGCAGCGCGGCGGACGTCCAGATTGCGGGGCGCAGCACGAGGACGATCGCGGCGACGCCGATGGCCAGCGTCAGCATCCGCCCTTCCAGAAACCAGACGGCGTTCGCCGCGAACAGCACGGCCAGAGCCGGCACTGCGAAGCGGCCGAGCAGCGCACCCGCCAGTGGATAGAGCACGAGCAGAAGCAGCGTCGTGCCGTGATGCGGAGCGAACGTCGGCGCGAACAGCAGGCGTCTCGCGTACACCGCGAACACAACCTCCAGCGCGCCGTACGCAGCCCACGCAGCAGCTCCTTCGATCCTGCGGTTCGACGTCATCGGACCGCCAGTGTAGTCACTTACATCTGCACCGCATTCGCGAGCTCGCGCAGCAGCGCGCCGCCGTCGCCGCGCCACGCGCTGCCATGCATGCAGGCGAGCGTTTCCGGTGAGAACGCCGCGAGCTTCTCGATCAGCGGGCGTGCGTTCTTCGAATGCGCGTAGTAATCCATCGATTCGCGGAACGCCTCACTCGGCCCGAGGATGTCGGAAGAGACGAGGGCGTCATCGCCGCGGCCCGGCTGCGTGAAGAGATCGCCGCAGAAGAGCGTGCGCGAGGTGACGTCGGCGAGATAGCCCGTTTCCCAGCCGTGCGGCAGATGCGGCGTGTCGAACCACTGCACGGTGCGCCGTCCGAGGGAGAGCGTTTCGCCATCGGCCATGGCGCGGGCGGGACGCGCGGCCACATCGTTGACGGAAACGATTGCCGCGGTCGTGCTGCAGAGCGGCTGCGATTGTGGAGCGATCGCCAGCCAGTCGTTGAGCGATCCGCATTCATCGGCCTCGTAATGCGAGAAGGCAATCCAGCGCAGCCGCTCCGCGTCCATCACACGGCTCACCGCCTCGCGCACGAACGGAAAGAGCTTCTGCGGTCCCGTGTGAAACAGCAGCGGCTCGTCGTCGATCACCAGGTATTGATTGAAGGAAAACGCGCCGTTCGGAATCTCCACCGGCGTGTTGATGCGATAGATGCCCTCGGCGATTTCATGGATCCGGGTTCCGCTGTGCTCATTCGTGTTCATTCGGTCCTCTGTAATTCGTTGAACGTTGTTGTTCAGCGAATGTAGGTCCGCCTTTCGCGTCTGTCAAGACTTTCAGTGAACACCCATGTATACGGATTGCGCTATGATGCGTGCGTGATGAAGAAGCGGCTGTACACGAAGAAGCTGCGGGCCGAATCGGAGGATGCGACACGGCAGCGCATCGTCGAGGCACTGGTCGAGCTGCACGAAGAGATCGGCCCGGCGCAGACGACCATCAGCGCCGTCGCGGAGCGCGCGGGCGTGCAGCGGCTGACGGTCTACCGCCACTTCCCTGACGAGCCGTCGATGATTCGCGCCTGCTCCGCGCATTGGGCGCAGCTCAATCCATTGCCCGACCTGGCGCCGTCGCACGACGAGCCGCTGCGCGCGTGCCGCACGACTCTCCTCCGCCTCTATGGCTGGTACCGCGGCAACGCGGGCATGCTGACGCAGATCACGCGCGACGCGGAACGTCTGCCGGTGGTCGCGGAGGCGCTCGCGCCGTTCGGCGAACAACTCGATCGTGTGGCGGAACAACTCGACCGCTACTGGAACGAGCGCAGCTCGCACCGGCGCGCCACGCTCCGTCACGCGCTCGAGTTTTCGACGTGGCGTTCGCTCGATCGCATCACCGGCAGCGACCGCCGCTCGGTCGCAATCGTCGCCGGCTGGCTGTAAGCGGCGATAATCCGCCGCGATGCGAAGGATTCCTTTCCCCACACGATGAAGCTTCTGCTTCGTCACTCACTGCGGCACTGGCGCGCACTGATTGCGGCGTTCGCGCTCGCCACCGTGCAGCAGCTCCTGCTCCTCGCCGATCCTCACGTCCTCCGGCTGATCGTCGATCGCTACGTTCTGCACCTCAACGAACTACCGCGCGAAGTGTTCATTCGCGGCGTGGTCTGGCTCGTCGCGGCTTCGGTCGCGATCACGACCACGGCGCGCCTCGCGCGCACGTTGCAGGAGTACCGCATCAATCTCATCGCCCGCCGCGTCGGCGCGCAGCTCTACTCCGACAGCGTCGCCCACTCGCTGCTGCTCCCGTTCCGTGTGTACGAGGATCGCCGGTCGGGCGAGCTGCTGCACACGATGCAGCGCGCGCGTCTCGACACCGAAACCTCCATCACCTCCGCGGTCCGTCTCTACCTCGGCGGCGTGGGCATGATCGGCGTCACCACCTACGCGTTCTACGTC
>JALYOB010000290.1 GCA_030857085.1 Acidobacteriota bacterium
GGACCTGCGCGAGCAGGCCCCGTTCGGGATCATGCGCGAGATGCACCGCTGGGGCGCGCACGCCATGGTCATCGCGGTGTGGCTGCACATGTTCCGCGTCTTCATGACCGGCTCCTACAAGCCGCCGCGCGAGTTCAACTGGAACGTCGGCGTCATCCTGCTCGTCCTCACTCTGCTCCTGTCGTTCACGGGATATCTGCTCCCGTGGGACCAGCTTGCCATCTGGGCAATCACGGTCGGATCCAACATGGCCCGCGCCAGCCCCGGCGCCGGTACGGAAGGTCCGATGTCGAGTCTGATGCGATTAGGGGATGTGCCGCTGATCCACGCCGGCGACGACGCGCGTTTCGCGCTCATTGCCGGCCGCTCGATCGGTGCGGCCACGCTGCTGCGCTTCTACGTGCTGCATTGCATGGTCATTCCTCTGGCAGCCGGCTTTCTCATGGCCATTCACTTCTGGCGCGTGAGGAAAGACGGAGGGATTTCCGGCCCCCTGTAGGGGAGGAACACTGCGATGACATTCATCAAGAATTTCGTCAACGTCCTCTCCATCGCATCCGTCTCGTTCATTCTCCTGTCGTCGATTTTCGCGTTCATCGTCTTTTTCAATCTGCTCGACGGGCGGATCAGGTCGAAGGGCGGGATCGGCTTCATCGTGTTCGGCGTGGTTCTCGCCGTGGCCGGCTTATTCGCCCGGCCGCTGCTCTATCTCGCCGTCGCCTATTTCCTCGTCTTATGGGCTCTGGCGACACTGGGACCTCGCCTGTGGGAACCGAAGGTCGGCAAGTGGCTGCTCATCATCGGCCTGGCCGCATTCGGCCTGTCGATTCTCGATCCGAATTTCCAGTCCATCGCGGCCAAACCGGACAACGTGCCGATCGGCGCGATGATCTTCCTGTTGGGCATCTTCACCTGGATCGCGCTCAGTAAGGCCTACAACAACGACCGCGCGATTCTCGCGGGCGGCATTCCGTACGAGAAAACGGAGTCGGACGAGAAGCTCTTCACCTGGCCCGATCTCGTCTATACGGAAATGCTCTGCATGATCCTCCTGACGATCGTGATGGTCGTCTGGTCGATCGGCCTCCGCGCGCCTCTGGAGGAGGCGGCCAATCCGACCTCCTCTCCCAATCCCGCCAAAGCCCCCTGGTACTTCCTCGGCCTGCAGGAGATGCTGGTCTATTTCGACCCCTGGCTGGCCGGCGTCGTATTGCCGACGCTGATCATCGTCGGCCTCATGGCCATTCCGTACATCGATACCAATCCTCGCGGCAACGGCTATTACGCGTTCCGCGAGCGGAAGTGGGAAATCGGCGTATTTCTCTATGGCTTCCTCGTCCTCTGGTCGTTCCTCATCATCACCGGAACGTTCCTGCGTGGCCCGAACTGGAGTTTCTACGGGCCATACGAGTACTGGGATCCGAACAAGCTCGAACCGCTCGTCAACATCGATCTATCGGAATTGTTCTGGGTCAAGCTCTTCGCAATGCCATTGCCGAAACTCTGGCTCATTCGCGAGGCGCCCGGTCTCATTCTCGTGCTGTTCTATCTCGGCCTTGCGCCTCTCCTGGCATTCGGCCCGTTCCGCCGCTTCTATCTGAAGATGGGCGCGCCCCGTTATTACGTCGGCGCGTACCTGTTCCTGATCATGCTCTCCCTGCCGATCAAGATGGTCCTGCGGTGGCTGTTCAATCTGAAGTACCTCGTGCACATCCAAGAGATCTTTTTGAATATATGAATGAAATGGTGTCAGGTATCAGATGCCGGGTGTCCGGCCGTTCGGCCTGAGCCCCAGGCACGCAGACTGGGCGATACACCCATGAACCGCAGACACCTGACACCTGACACCCGATAACGCGACAGCCAAATGAAGCCACAAGAACCCATTCCGCACAATTACTCGATGAGGAAGCTCAACCTCATCTTCGCCGCGAGCAGCATCGGTCTGCTGCTCGTGACCGGCGCAATGGTGTTCTATGACTATGTGCGCGGCTGGAAATGGTTCCAGCTCGAATTCAATCGCCTGCAGCAGCAGCGCATCGATCAGGAACTGCAGGCGAAAAACGACACCGAGACCCGCAAGCAGCTGGCTGACCTCGAAAAAGAAAAGCGTCAGGGAGAGATCGAAGTCGCCCGACATCGCGAGGCGTATCTCGAAGCACAGAAAGATCTCGACGGCTGGGAAGGAAAGCATTACGCGGCCGATCAGGATTACCGCTTCGCCAAAGCGGTGCTCGACGCGAAACGCTATGAGCTCGAAGCGGCGGTCGTGCAGCATCGGCACGATCAGAACGAACGCCGCAGCGCCTATCTGGAGCTGAGCGAAAAGGTCCGCCGTCTCAACGTCCGCCTCCAGCAGGTCACGCGCGATCGCGACGCCGCCGCCGCACGCGTGGCGAAGTTCCTCGCCCGCATCAAGGAAATCGAAGACCGCCGCAAGCAGATCACGGCCGACATCGAGCTGCTCGAAAAGCAACGCAGCCGCGTTGCCCTCGCCTCGAACAATCTGATCCTCAATGCGCCCATGCTGGATTTCATCAATCCGACATTGAAGATCGATCAGGTCGTGCTGGGCGATCTCTTCATCGACATGAATTACATGTCGGTGCCGCGCGTCGATCGCTGCCAGACCTGCCATCGCGCCATCGACCGCCCCGGCTTCGAGTCGAAGAAAGAAGCCGAGCGGCTGATGACCGAGCTCCGTTCGAAGCTCGACAAAAATCTCATTCAACCGTCGCGCCGTCAGGACACCGAAGACCGCGTCGCGCAGCTCGAGCGGATCGTCAACGGCAAGAACGACATCCTCAATCCGTTCCGCACGCATCCTCGGCTGGACACATTCGTCGGTTCGGCCTCGCCGCATCCGCTCCTCGAATACGGCTGCACGGTCTGTCACCGCGGCCAGGACCGCGCGACCGAATTCGGCCGCGCCGGCCATACGGCGATGAGCCGCAGGATGCAGAACCGCTGGTCGAACGCACGCGTCTCGCTGCTGCCCGGCCCGTGGGATTACGAGAAACGGAACTGGGGCTACGAACAGAACCCCTTCCTCGAAACGCCGATGTATCCGCGCCAGTTCTATGAGGCCGGTTGCGTCAAATGCCACTCCAATCAGGTGGAAGTGAGCGGCGGCGAGGAAATCAACAAAGCGACGCACATGGTCGAGCTCTATGGCTGCCATGCGTGCCACAAGATCGACAACTGGCGCTTCACTGAATTGCGCAAGCCGGGTCCGAGCCTCGACGGCATCGCCGAAAAGACGACGCCCGAATGGGCGTTCCGCTGGATTGCCAATCCGCCGAACTTCCGCTCCACGACCCGCATGCCGTCGTTCTTCTATCAGCGCAACATGGTCGGTCCGGCCGTTCCCGCGGCCGAGCGCGCACAGAACGTCAAGTATCAGGACGCGGAAATCCATTCGATCGTCACCTACCTCTTCGCGAAATCCTCTCGCCGTCAATGGACCGGCGGGGCAGGCGGCGACGTCGCGCGCGGCAAGGAAATCGTCGACTCGGTCGGCTGCATGGGCTGCCACCTCGCCCAGGACACGGTCAAAGATGAAAAATCGGGTGCAGTGCGCGTCGCGCATCGCGACGATTTCCCGCTCGAACGCCATTACGGCTTCAACCTGACCGGCAGCGGCACGAAGCTCAATCCCGCCTGGATTTACAACTGGGTCAAAAATCCGAAGGCGTATTACGCCTCGGCTCCCATGCCGAGCCTCCGCCTCACCGATCAGGAAGCGGCCGACGTCACCGCGTACCTGGTGTCCTTACAGAAGCCCGGCTTCATGCGTCAGCCCGTCCGTCCGCCGGATCCCGCTGCGGTTCGCGACCTGGCGAAGGGCTATCTGATCAGCTCCATGAGCGATGCGGACGCGGACGCGAAGCTCCGCCGCATGCCGATGCGCGATCAGCTCATTTACCTCGGCCAGCGCAGCATCGAAAAATACGGCTGCTATTCGTGCCACGACATCAAAGGCTTCGAAGGATTGAAGCCGATCGGCACGGAGCTCACCACCGAAGGCTCGAAGACGCTGCACCTCTTCGACTTCGGCTTCTTCGGCGACGCCACCCATACGCACAGCTACGTGAATTGGGACAACGAAAAAGAACACGTCCTGCACACTGTGCCGTCGTGGATTTACAACAAAGTCCGCCAGCCGCGCGTCTATGACGACCGCCGCACCAAGCCCTACAACGACAAGCTGAAAATGCCGAACTTCCGCCTCTCGAAGGAAGAAGCGCGGCTCATTACGACGGTCGTTCTCGGCCTGACCAAAGAGAAGGTCGCCGCCAATCGCCTCGCGGCCAACAATCCCCGTCTGCGGCAGGTCGAGCAGGCGCGCAAGCTCATCTCGCAGCACAATTGCCGCGCGTGTCATGTCACGAATCGCAAAGGGCGCGCGATTGCGTCGCTCATTGCCGACGCGAATTTCCTTCCGCCGGACCTGACGCCGGAAGGGGAGCGCGCACAATCGCCCTGGCTCTTCAGCTTCCTCAAAGACCCGACTGTGATGCGCATTCGCCCCTGGCTGCACGTGCGCATGCCGACGTTCCACTTCGAGGATCAGGAAGCGGCTGCCCTCGTCGCCGGCTTTGCTGCTGAAGGCGACGAGCCGCAGTTCGATACCCATCAGATCATCAGCGTGCCGCCGAAGAACGTCGCCGTTGGACGGGAAGTCTTCGCCATGCTCCGCTGCTCACAATGCCACTCGGTGACGCCCGTCGATCCGGCCAATCCGCCTGTGCCGAATGCAGCGGACGCACAATCGCTCGCGCCGAACCTCACATTGTCGAAGCTCCGTCTGCGGCACGACTGGGTTGCGGACTGGATCCGCCGTCCGGACGAGCACATTCCGGGCACGCGCATGCCCACGAACTTCCCGCGTGACGGCCAGACCGGCGGCTTCCAGTCGCCGCTCGCAATGGCCATCGACACCCCGCAGTTCGCCGCGCACAAAGCGGCATTGCGGCCCTATTTCGAATCCGACGAGGCACTCAAGAAGACGATGGCCGATGCGGTCGCTCTCACGAATTACCTGAGGGACTACATCTGGAGCATCGGAGTGGATAGGATGCGCGCGCCTGCAGTCGAAGGCGCTCCGCCGTTCCCGCTCGTTCCGCAGCAGCAGCAGCCACGCACCCCGCCCGCGACGCCCGGAGTTCAGACCGGCGAGCGCGAAGGTCAGGGCCCCGTGCCTGCGCAGCCGGCGGCCGGAAGAGCGGCAGCAGCGACCGGTCTGCATAAATAAAGGAGAACTGGATGTCCCTCAGGAAGTTTTTGCATCTGTTGTCTGCACTGACGCTCGTCCTCGCCGTTGCCTGCGGCGGAGGGAAGGAAGTGGTCGACGAGCAGGAGCTCGGCGAAGACGATCACGCGCCCCCCGCAACCGCGGCCGCCGACAATACCGGCGGCTCGAGCGCCGCACCTGCCGCTGCTGCACCGGTGGTCGCCGATGCGGCCACGCTCAATGGCCTCGTCAAATTCGAAGGCGCCGCGCCGAAGACCGCGCCGCTGCAGATGGGCGCCGATCCGTTCTGTCAGTCCCAGCACTCGACGCCCGCAATGGACGAGGAAGTGATGGTCGGTCCGGGCGGTGAGCTCGCGAACGTCATCGTCTACATCAAAGACGCAAAGGGCAATTTCCCGGCGCCTTCTGCGCCCGCCTTGCTCGACCAGAGAGGCTGCCAGTATCACCCGCACGTTTCCGCAGTGCAGGTCGGACAGCCGGTCGAGATCCGCAACAGCGACGCGACGCTCCACAACGTTCACGCGATGCCGGAAGTCAACGCGCAGTTCAATGAAGGACAGCCGGTGCAGGGGATGACGTCGACCAAGAAATTCGACAAACCCGAGCTCAAGCCGTTCCGCGTGAAATGCGACGTGCACGGCTGGATGAAGTCCTACATGGTCGTCCTGCCGCACCCGTATCACAGCGTTTCCCAGACCAACGGCAGCTTCTCGATCGCCAACCTCCCGCCGGGCAGCTACACGCTCGTCGCGTGGCACGAGAAGTTCGGCCAGCAGGAACAGCCGGTCACGGTCGGCGCCAAAGAGCAGAAGCAGGTCACGTTCACGTTCAAAGGCTGATTTCCCCCCCGCGCGCCGCTCACAGTG
>JALYOB010000742.1 GCA_030857085.1 Acidobacteriota bacterium
GACTGGCGTCGCCGCACTCCAAAAAGCAGGTGTCATCCTGAGCGAAGCGAAGGACCTTCTCTGTGGCGCGGTGGAAGGTCCTTCGCCGTCTACGCGGCTCAGGATGACACCCGCGCGAAGCGCAACCGACAACCGAGAACCGACAACCGAGAACCGCCAACCCGTATAGACTCCCGCCGCCAATGACGTGGTACCAGGAATGGTTCGGCGAGGAGTATCTCGAGCTCTACTCGCATCGCGATGAGCACGAGGCGCGGCAGCAGGTCGCGTTTTTTGCCGGGCAGGCGGGGCGCGTCGACGGGCCGGTGCTCGATCTCGCGTGCGGGATGGGGCGGCACATGCAGGAGCTGCAAGCGGCCGGCTATCACGCCGTCGGCTGCGATCTCTCGCACGTCCTTCTGCGCACCGGCATGCGCGAATACGGTGCGATGCCGCTCGCGCGTGCGGACATGCGCGCGCTTCCGTTCTGCGACGGCGTGTTCGCCGGATTGGTCAACTTCTTTACCAGCTTCGGCTACTTCGCCACCGAAGACGAGAACCTGCAGGTCGTGCGGGAGATGGCGCGCGTGCTCGACAAAGGCGCGCACTTTCTCTTCGACTACCTCAACGTCCATCGCGAACTCGAGAAGCTCGTGCAGCGCGAGACGCGCGAGACGCCGATGGGACCTGTGAAACTCGAGCGCTGGTTCGACTCATCCGACCGCTCGTTCAACAAACGGATCACGATCGGGGAAAAGCGCTACATCGAGCGCGTGCGCGGCTACGATCTCGATGAGATCTCGGCCATGTTCGCCTCCTCGAATCTCTCGATCCGCTCCTCGTTCGGCAACTTCGACGGCGATCCGTTCGGCCGCGCGTCGGAGCGTCTGATCCTCGTCGGGAGCCGCGGCCGATGAAGTTTCCTCTCGCGCAATACCCCGGCATGAATCGCTTCGTGCTCGATTGGCTCGGCGGCGACGCGCGCTTCCTGCCGCGCGTCGAAGGTCCCGTCGCAAAGCGCAGCGGATCGCCGCACGCGCAGTCGCTCGTCGCGCCGCTCGATGCCTCGAATCGCCACTGGGGCATCTTTGCGAAAGAGCAGCTGCAGCGATGGGCGAACGGCGAATGCGTGACGCTGATTGCCGGACAGCAGGTCGGCTTTGCCGGCGGGCCGCTCTACACGCTCGCGAAGATCGCCAGCCTCGTGCGCATGAAGCGCGATCTCGAAAAGAACGGCCAGCCTGCGATCGCGTTCTTCTGGCTTGCGACCGAGGATCATGATTTTGATGAGGTGGCGACGCTGAATGTGCCGATGCGCAACGGGCAGCTCGACCTCCTCTGTATGCGCGCGGTCCGCGCCGCCGACTCGCGTGCGGTGGTCGGATCGCAGCCGATTCCGGCTTCGCTGATCGAGCAACTCCTCACCGTCTACAAGCTCCCGCGCCCGAACTGGCTGCGCGAAGGCATCACCTTCCGCGACTCCTTTGCAGAACTGATCGCGAGCATCTTCGGCAGCGAAGTCGTTCTGATCGACGCGCTTCTTCCGGAGCTGCGCAGAGCCGGCGAGCCGCTCTTCCGCAGCATCGAAGAAAAGCGCACGGACATTCAGCGCCTGCTGCATGAACGCGCGACCGCACTCGAGTCGGCAGGCTACAACGAGCAGGTCGTCGCGCGCGAAGGCAACGAATACACGCTGCTCTTCCAGATCGACGACCAGGGCCGTCGCCAACCGACAACCGACAACCGAGAACCGACAACCACCTCCACCTCCGCGCTCACACGTCCGCTGCTGCAGGATTTCGTCCTCCAGCCGGACGTGTTTCTCGGCGGTCCCGCCGAAGTCGCCTACTACGCTCAGATCGCCCCGCTGCACAACCTCCTCGGCATCCCCATGCCGCGCGTCGCATTGCGCGGCCACGTGCTCGTCGCGCCGAAACGGATCGCCCGCGCGTTCGAGCGCTACGCCATCGATCCGGCGGAAGTGTTCCGCAACACCGACGCGATCCTCGCCGAGCGCGAGCCCGAAGGCGTGGCGCGCATTCGCGAGCTGACCGAAGAAGGCAAACGGGAACTCATGCAGCGCATCGAGTCGATCAGCGAGCTCGCACTCCCAGCCGATCATTCGCTCGCGGGCTCGATCCAGCGCTCGATCGGCCACCTCGAATACCACTTCAACAAACTGAGCGAACGCGCCATCAAAGGCCTCGTGCGCAAAGACAAGGAACGCTACACCGCGGCCCGCGAGCTCGTCGCCACGCTCTACCCCGATCGCCACGTCCAGGACCGCGTTGTGAGCTGGTTCGCGTACTGGTGTGAATTCGGGGAGAGGGTGGTGGAGGGGGTGGTGGAAGAAGTGGAACCCGATTCGGCGTACTGCAAAATTTTGAGTGTGTAGGAGATGTGGCGAGTGGCGTGTGGCGAGT
>JALYOB010000291.1 GCA_030857085.1 Acidobacteriota bacterium
CGTCGCGGTTCGCGGTCTGCCACACGAACGACGCCACGACCACCGCTGCCTGCATCAGATCCTCGCGTTGCAGGCGCTCGAACGAATCCCAGTTCGTGTGGTGCGTGCGGCTCTCGTACTCCACCTGATCCTGAATGAACTGGAAGCCGGGGAGGCCGACCTCGTCGAACGGCACGTGGTCCGTGCTGCCTGTGTTGCGCATCGTGACCGTCGTCGCGCCGAGATCGTGCAGCGGCGTGAGCCAGGAGGCGAAGAGCGGTGCGATCACGGCGTTTTCCTGCGCGTAAATCCCGCGGATCTTGCCGGTGCCGTTGTCGACGTTGAAGTAAGCCGAGAGCTTCGCGTGCTCCGGCTTCAGATGCAGCTCGCCCTTCTCGGTGCGGGCGGAGAACGGCAGCTTCGCCTGCTCCGGATCTTTCGGATCATCGCGCTTCGCGAAGTGCTGTTCGACATAAGCGCGGGATCCGAGGAGACCTTGCTCCTCGCCGGTCCAGAGGGCGATGCGGATTGTGCGTTTGGGGGAGACGTTCAGCGCCTTGAGAATGCGCATCGCCTCCATCATCACCGCCACGCCGGCGGCGTTGTCCGTTGCGCCGGTGCTGGTGTGCCAGGAGTCGAGGTGCGCGCCTAACATCACCACCTCGTCCTTTTTGCTGCCGCCCGGAAGCTCCGCGATCGTGGTCCAGGCATCGGGACCGTTGCTGAACCGCGAGCGGAGCTCGAGCTCCATGTCAACGTCCGTCTTGTTGTCGAGCAGGCGCCAGATGCGCGCGTAGTGTTCCGGCGCGAGACCGACCGTCGGCACGCCGATCGGCTCATCGTCGCGCCATGTGCCGGACGACTGCACCGCGAACACGCCCGCTTCACCGCGGCCGGGCTGAATGATCGCGGCGATCTTCTCGTCCATTGCGAACTGCGCGATCGCTTTGCGGAACTCGCGGCGCTTCATGGAGTCGCGCGTGCGGCTCATGTCGCGCTCGCTCGGAATCGCGTAATCGCCGAGCTCCTCGAGCTCGTGGGAGGTGTAGCGGGTGAGGTACGGCTTCTCCTGCGGCAGCATCTCCTTCGGCTCGGAGATCAGCACGATCGCGCCGGCGAGCTTCCCTTTGAACTTTTCGAAATCGTCTTTCGACTCGAGCTTCGCCTTCGTCACCTTCGCGTGCACGAGGCCGTTCGTCGCGGGCGACCACGCCATCGGAATCGCGTAAAGCTGCTGCGGCTCGGGCGTGAGCATGCGCACGAACACGTAGTCGGAAGTCCAGCCGCGGCCGAACTTGAACGGCTCCAGATGCGCGTTGGCGAGCCCCATCTGCGCGAGCGTGTCGCGCGTCCATTCATTCGCCCGCTTCGCGTTGGGCGAGCCGGTCAGGCGACCGCCGAGCGTGTCGGTCAGCGACTGCGCGTATGACATCACCTTGCTGTTGCGGAACCCTTCCTGGCGGATGCGTGAGAGCGTTTGCAGGTCGGGGGAATCGGCGGCGTTCAGGGAGAGGGAAAGAACGATGCTGCACAACACGACAGCGGGAAATCTCTTCACTCCAATTCGCTCCAGTCGATCGTGGTCGGTACGTTGGATTTGGCGAACAGCGATGCGAGCATTTCGTCCGGACGATAGATCCGCACGTCGCCCAGCTCGCTCGGGCGGCGATTCTTCATCGAGAACAGCGTGCGTTGTGTGACGTAGTCGAAGTTCGAGTAAAAGTCGTCGTCCTTCTTCTGCTCGAACATCGTCTTGAGCGTCGCCAGTTGCCGCGAGAGATGATCATCCGCGGAGACCGTCTGTGCCGACGGCGCGGCGGACGCTGCGGCAATGCGGCGCGGCGGTTCGAGACCGACCATCGCGCGCAGATCGTCAAGTTCGAGCGGCTGCGTTTTCTTCCTCTTCTTCTCGTCTCGCAGGAGAAGCGCGGGGAGGCGATTGCAGTTCGCGCGATGAATGGCGTCGCTGCGTGTCACCCAGCCGAGGTTGGTGACGCCGCAGCGGGAGGAGACGTTGCGGGTGAGATTGTCGAGGAAAGGCTTGACCGCGGTGTTGAACGAATCCTCGACGCCGTTGAAGAGATTCAGCACGTAATGCACGCGGAACTCGTCGATCGTGTTCTGGACTGTTCTCGTTACTGCGTGATCGCCGAGGTTCTGGGCGAGGTCGAGGGCGAAGGCGTCGAGGTTCTGCACGGAGGAGTCGTACACATCCTCGACCTGATCGATCAGATCGTTGATCAGCTTGAACGAAAACGTCCCGTCGCTGAGCGTCTCGTAAAACGGCGAGTCCTTGCTGAAGATGAGGCGCAGCTTGCGAAAGAGAATCGCCTTCACGATGTCCGACGCGGCGAGCGTCGCGCTCGGCAGATGCGGCGTGAAGATGAGAATCCCGGAGTTCGAAAACGGGAGGAAATCGATCACGTTCGCATCGAGGCCGGCGCGCATGTCCAGCACGATGTAATCGGCCGGCAGCGTATTGATCGCGGCGATCAAACGCTGCTTGTGTGCGGCGCCGAAGTTCGTGATCTCGTCGATCAGATGCAGCGGCCCGGCGATGAAGCCGAAATTGCGGAAGCGATGATCGGGATCGATGCGGTCGTCGAGCGTCGTGACGCAGTTCGCGAGCGGCTCGTTCTTCCGAAAGAAATGGTAGAGATCGCGCGCCACCGGAACGTCGATCGCATTGCGAATGGCCGACGTCCCGGTATCGAGATCGACCAGAATCGTCTTCCCATGCCGCGACAGCGAGAGCGCGAAATTGATCGCAAACGTGGTCTTGCCGACGCCGCCCTTGCCGGACGAAACGGGAATGATCCGTTTGATGGGCACCACCAGAGTCTAGCGTTCGCGCACGTGCGTTGGCGAGGAAGTGTTGACCCGTTCCCTGTTGCGCGTTACCGCGACGGCTCCGGCTCGCGGCGCGTGAACGGGTAAGAAGCGCCAGGGCAAGCCTGCAAGTTGCGCCGCGTGCGGCCCGTCAAAGAACTGCGCGGCAACAGGCAACGGGCAACAGGTCAACTGATCTCGGCAACAGGCAACCGGTCAAGCCACGCTCCACGTTACAATCGCCCGTCCATCATGCAGGCCGCCTTCTTTCGCAAGTTCCCCTTGTTCGCCGATCTCGACGACCGTGAGCTCGCGGCGATTGCGGCGGTTGCGAAACCGCGGCGGTATGCGAAGGACGACGTCGTCTTCTATGCCGATGAAAGCGGCGACATCTTCTGCCTCATTCGGGAGGGGCAGGTGAAGGTCACGATGATCTCGCCCGAGGGGAAAGAGATCATTCTTTCCCTCCTGGGGCCGGGAGACTTTTTCGGCGAGATGGCGCTGCTCGATGACGAGCCGCGATCCGCGACCGTCGTGGCCACCGAGCCGCTCGAGCTCATGACCATCTGGCGCAACGACTTTCTCCAGATCATGGCCCAGAACTTCGACATCACGAAGAAAGTGCTGGCCGAAATCTCGCGCCGTCTGCGCAGCGCGTCGAGCCGCATCGAGTCGCTCGCGACGATGGACGTCTACGGCCGTCTCGCGCGCTTCTTCCTCGACCTGGCCAAAGATCAGGGGAAAGAGCTCGACAACGGCTACGTCGCCGTGACCCGTCCGACGCATCAGTCGATCGCGAACATGATCGGCACTTCGCGCGAAACGGTCTCGCGCCTGATTCACGATCTGATGCGGCAGAACCTCCTCATCTCCGAAGGCAAAACCATCTACCTCAGGAAGACGGCGATCGTTCAGTTTCGCGAGGAGGCGAGCTGATTCGCCATCTCCCGAATCTCCTCACCCTCGGCCGGATTTTCCTCGTCCCCTGCTTCCTCGCCGCGTCGATGCGCGCGAGCTACACGGTCGCCTGCGCGATCTTCGTGACCGCCGCGGTGACGGACGTCCTCGATGGTGCGCTCGCGCGGCGGCTGAACGTGCGCTCGAAACTCGGTGCGCTGCTCGATCCGGCCGCGGACAAGACGCTGATGATCTGCGCGTTCCTCTACTACACGTATGCCGCGCACCTGCCGCGCGTGGCGATTCCGGGATGGCTCACGTTCACTGTGTTCGTGCGCGACTTTCTCATCGTCGGCTTCGCGTATCTGATGTACACGCGCGTGCAGATCACCCGCTTTCCGCCGTCGATTCCGGGGAAGATCTCGACGCTGCTGCAGGCAGTGACGGTGGGGACGACGGTGGCGGTGAATGCGTTCCTGCCGCAGCTGCATTCGTTCGTCGAACTGCTGTTCCGCGCCTCGCTCCTGATCACGCTCTACTCGGGGTGGGACTACATGCGCCGCGCGTCGAAAATCCTCCGCGATGACGTCCCCGTGCAAGCTTGACAATCGAACGCAACAGAAATACTTTCCGCCTCCGTTTGTTGTAGCGCGCCCCGGGCCTCCATAGCTCAATTGGTAGAGCAGCGGACTCTTAATCCGTTGGTTCCAGGTTCGAGTCCTGGTGGGGGCACCAAACGCGCTTCGCGCGGGATTGAGGATGAAGGATTGAGGGTTGAGGAATCCGCGACGTCCTCAGCTTTCCTCAATTCTCAATCCTTAATCCTCAATCCCTTATAGACTCCCCGCACGCGAAAGTGGCGGAATTGGCAGACGCGCTGGACTTAGGATCCAGTGGCCCAAAGCCGTGTGGGTTCGAGTCCCACCTTTCGCATTCCCTTCGCTCGCGCGTCGGGAACGCAAAATTGAAAATTGAAAATTGAAAATTGAAAGCGTGCGCTGGAGATGCGCGCGCCTTTCCCTCCTATTTTTCAATTTTCAATTTTCAATTTTCAATTTGGACCAAGATCACCATGACAGTACTGAACTTCGAAGACCTCTCCTCCGTCCAGAAATCCGTCGAAGTCGAAATCCCGGCTGACCTGCTTTCGCGTGAGGCGAATCGGGTCACCAATGAGTTCGGCCGCCATGCGAAAGTGCCGGGCTTCCGGCCGGGCAAGATTCCGGCGAGCGTCGTCCGCAATCGTTTCGCGAAAGAGATCCAGGAAGAGGTCGTGACGCGCGTCCTCAGCGCGTCGTTCCGCGACGTCGTGCAGGAAAAAGGGCTCGAGCCGGTCGGCGAGCCGCAGCTCGATCACGTCGATCCGTTCATCGACGGCGCGCCGATGAAGTTCAAGGCCCGCTTCGAGGTCAAGCCGCAGATCAACCTCGGCGAGTACCGCGGGCTCGAGATCGAAGAGCCGAAGATCGAAGTCAATGAGACCGACGTCGAATCGATGATCGAGCGTCTGCGCGAGCAGGCGAGCGCGTATCGCATCGAAGCCGACCGCGGTCTCGACGACGGCGACTTTGCGGTGATCGAGATCGTCTCGACCGGCGAAGGCATCGAGCCGAAGACCGACAACGGCCACTTCAAAATGGGTGAGGAAACGCCGCTCGTCGAACTGCATGACGCGCTGCGCGGCAAGAAAGCCGGCGAGACCGCGTCGTTCGACAAGACGTACGGCGAAGACGCGAATCAGGAAGCGTGGCGCGGCAAAACGGTGCATCACGACGTCACGCTGCGCGAGATTCGCGTGCAGGAGAAGCCCGAGGTCAACGACGAGTTTGCAAAGAGCGTCGGGGGTTGGGAGAGTGTCGAGCAGATGCGCGAGGCGATCAGCGCCGACATCCGCAAGCATCGCGAGATGGAAGCCGTGCGCTTCAAGCGCAGCCAGGTCGGCGATCGCCTCCTCGCCACGCACGAATTCGACGTGCCGGAAGCGCTGGTCGAAGACGAGCTCGGAAAGTCGCTCAACAACTACGCGCGCTACCTCGCCTCACAGGGCGTCGATCTGCAGAACGCGGAGCTCGACTGGCGCAAGCTCGGCGAAGAGTTCCGCCCGGAAGCAGTGAAGCGGGTGAAGCGGTCGCTCATCCTCGAGGCGATCGCGAAGAAAGAAAACATCCAGATCAGCGACGTCGAAGTCGACGCCGAAATCCGCCGCGCCGCGCGCGAGCAGGACCGCGACTTTGCCGACGTGAAGCACCACCTCAAGCACGACGGCGGCTACGAAGCGCTGCGCGCGTCGATGGCGCAGGATCGCGCGCTGGAACTGGTGCTCGGCGCAGCGCAAGCGCGCGACTAGCGCGCTCGCTTTCGCTTGCGGGTGTCGGCGCGCTTGCAGGGCGCGGTGT
>JALYOB010000036.1 GCA_030857085.1 Acidobacteriota bacterium
CCGGTTCTTCGTTCAACGTGACCGTCACTGCGCTCGATGCTTCGAACGCAGTGGTGACTGGCTACACCGGCACCGTTCATTTCACGTCGTCGTCGGCAGGCACGCTGCCGGCCGATGCGACGCTCACCAACGGCACGGGCACCTTCAGCGCGACGCTGACCACGACTGGCGCGCAGACGGTCACCGCGACCGATACAGCGACGGCGTCGATCACCGGCAGCGCGAGCATCACCGTCAACGCGGCGCCGCAAGTCGCGACGCACTTCAGCGTCAGCGCTCCCGCGAGCGTCACGGCGGGTACGTCGTTCAACGTCGCCGTAACCGCGCTCGATGCTTCGAACGCGGTGGTCACCGGCTACACCGGAACTGTCCACTTCACCTCGTCGTCGGCAGGCACGCTGCCGGCCGATGCGACGCTCACCAACGGCACGGGCACGTTCAGCGTCACGCTGACCACCACCGGCGCGCAGACGGTCACCGCCACTGACACAGCGACGGCGTCGATCAACGGTAGCGCGAGCATTACGGTCAACGCGGCGCCGCAAGTCGCGACGCACTTCAGCGTCAACGCTCCCGCGAGCGTCACTGCGGGTACGTCGTTCAACGTCGCCGTAACCGCGCTCGATGCTTCTAACGCGGTGGTCACCGGCTACACCGGCACCGTCCACTTCACTTCGTCGTCGGCAGGCACGCTGCCGGGCGATGCGACGCTCACCAACGGCACGGGCACCTTCAGCGCGACGCTGACCACCACCGGCGCGCAGTCAGTCACCGCCACCGACACAGCGACCACGTCGATCAGCGGCAGCGCGAACATCACCGTCAACGCGGCGCCGCAAGTCGCGACGCACTTCAGCGTCAGCGCTCCGGCCAACGTGGCCGCAGGCACGCCGTTCAGCGTCACCGTCACCGCACTCGACGCCTCGAACGCGGTGGTGACGGGTTACACCGGCACCGTTCACTTCACGTCGTCATCGGCCGGCACGCTGCCCGCCGATGCGACGCTCACCAACGGCACGCGCACGTTCAGCGTGACGCTGACCACGACCGGCGCGCAGACGCTGACGGCCGGCGACGGCTCGATCAACGGCAGCGCGAACATCACTGTTGCAGCGCCGCCGCAGGTGGCGACGCACTTCAGCGTCACCGCTCCTGCGAACGTCACTGCGGGGACGCCGTTCAACGTGACCGTGACTGCGCTCGACGCATCGAATGCAGTGGTGACGGGTTATACCGGCACGGTCCACTTCACCTCGTCCTCGGCAGGCACGCTGCCCGCGGATGCGACGCTCACCAACGGCACGCGCACGTTCAGCGTCACGCTGACCACGACCGGCGGGCAGACGCTCACGGCCGGCGACGGCTCGATCAACGGCAGCGCGAACATCAACGTTGTAGCGCCGCCGCAGGTGGCGACGCACTTCAGCGTCAACGCTCCTGCGAACGTGACTGCGGGCACGCCGTTCAACGTGACCGTGACTGCGCTCGACGCATCGAATGCAGTGGTGACGGGTTACACCGGCACGGTCCACTTCACCTCGTCCTCGGCAGGCACGCTGCCGGCGGATGCGACGCTCACCAACGGCACGCGCACATTCAGCGTGACGCTGACCACGACCGGCGCGCAGACGCTCACGGCTGGCGACGGCTCGATCAACGGCAGCGCGAACATCATCGTCGCTGCGCCGCCGCAGGTGGCGACGCACTTCAGCGTCAACGCTCCTGCAAACGTCACTGCGGGAACGCCGTTCAACGTGACCGTGACTGCGCTCGACGCCTCGAATGCAGTGGTGACGGGTTACACCGGCACCGTCCACTTCACCTCATCTTCGGCAGGCACTCTGCCGGCGGATGCGACGCTCACCAACGGCACGCGCACGTTCAGCGTGACGCTGACCACGACCGGCGCGCAGACGCTGACGGCCGGCGACGGCTCGATCAACGGCAGCGCGAACATCACCGTCGCAGCGCCGCCGCAGGTGGCGACGCACTTCAGCGTCACCGCTCCTGCGAACGTCACTGCGGGCACGCCGTTCAACGTGACCGTGACTGCGCTCGACGCATCGAATGCAGTGGTCACCGGTTACACCGGCACCGTGCACTTCACCTCGTCATCCGCAGGCACGCTGCCGGCGGATGCGACGCTCACCAACGGTACGCGCACCTTCAGCGTGACGCTGACCACGAAGGGCGCGCAGACGCTGACGGCCGGCGACGGCTCGATCAACGGCAGCGCGAACATCACGGTCGCTGCGCCGCCGCAGGTGGCGACGCACTTCAGCGTCAACGCTCCTGCGAACGTGACTGCGGGCACGCCGTTCAACGTGACCGTGACTGCGCTCGACGCATCGAATGCAGTGGTCACCGGTTACACCGGCACGGTTCACTTCACCTCGTCCTCGGCAGGCACGCTGCCGGCCGATGCGACGCTCACCAATGGCATCGGCACGTTCAGCGTGACGCTGACCACGAGTGGAGCCCAGACGCTCACGGCCGCCGACGGCACGATCACCGGCAGCGCGAACATCGCCGTTGCGCAGGTGGCGACGCACTTCAGCGTCACCACGCCCGCGACCGTCACGGTGGGAACTCCGTTCAGCATCACCGTCACCGCGCTCGACGACAGCAACGCGGTCGTCCCCTCGTACGCCGGCACGGTTCACTTCACCAGCACCGGCGCCGCAACGCTGCCGTCCGACGCGACGCTGACGAACGGCACGCGCAACTTCACCGTCACATTCACCGCCAGCGGCACGCAGACCATCACCGCCGGCGACGGCACGATCAGCGGCGCCGCCATCGTGAGCGCCGGCTGCGCGCCCGCCGTCACCGCCACGATCACCACTCCGTCGATGGTCTGCGCCCGCTCCAGCCGCAACACTGCGAGCGTCTCCATCGCCGGCGCTACCGGCTATCAGTGGACGATCACCAACGGCACGATCACTGCCGGTCAGGGCACCTCGTCCATCACGTACACCGCCGGCACGAACCGCAGCGTCACCATCGCCGTTGCGGCCACCGGCAGCACCGGCTGCGCGATTGCCACCGGCAGCGCGACCGTGACCATCGCCCCTCGTCCGACGGCGACGCTCACCGCACCCGAGTTCTTCTGCCCCGGTGCGCCGGTGACCGTTACCGCGACGCTCACCGGCGGCGCGCCGTTCACGATCTACTGGTCCGACGGCTTCGTACAGACGTCGCCCACGAACGTCGCCACGCGCGAGCTCACCCTCACCGCCACCACCTCGCTCTACATCGACGGCGTCCGAAGCGCCACCTCCTGCACCTCCGGCGGCTCCTCGAACTCCGTCACCATCACCCTGGGCGGCGTGCCGCAGATCGTCACCCAGCCCGCCGTCGTCACGCAGATTCAGTCGGGTCAGACCGCCACGCTCAGCGTCGTCACCAGCTCCGCGAACGTCGCCTACGCCTGGTACGAAGGCATCAGCGGTGACACGTCGCATCCGACCGGCGTCCACTCCGCCACCTTCGTCACCCCGGCGCTCACGCACGCCGCCCACTACTGGGTTCGCATCACCAGCCCCTGCGGCGAAGTCGACTCCCACACCGCCCAGGTCGTGATCGTCGGCAGCAAACGCCGCGCATCCAGCCACTAGCCTTTACGCGAACGCCCTCTCTCCGAAAGGGGAGAGGGCGTCTCGCGCGGCTATGCCGCGACACGCGTTCTCCGTTATCGGTTGTCCGTTCAAGGTGATTCGCAGGTGAATCACCGACGGACAACGGACAACGCCACCCACTCTCGTCGCAAGCTACACGTCCGCAAGGAGATAGCGTGCAGTGCAATGGATGAGGCGGAAGAACGGTAGCGCTACTACCGTTCTTTGCGGCAGGAGGTCTCATGTACCGCTACTTGTCCCTTGCTGTCCTGGTGACCCTGCTGTCCGCGCCCGAGTCCTTTGCCACCTGCCGCACATCAACCGGCCTGAGCCGCGACGTCTCCACGCTGAAGCTGATGGCCAACGGTAAGCCCGACGCCAACGCGAACCTGTTCGATTACGGCGTCATCTTCGAAGACGCGGGCGATGCTGCCTGTTCCTCGACGGCCGCGGTCGCGCTCTACAAAAAGGTGATGCAAACGTATGCCTTCGGCACCTACACCGATAGCGTCACCAACTCCGTCGTCGATGCATATCAGGGCTGGCTCGAAGGTGCGAACGCCGGACTCGTTTACGCAACAGCGCTCCGCCTCGGCGGGATGGGAACGCTCACCAAACCGCTCGCTGCCCTGATTGACCAGTTGCCGTACACCGAGAACCTCGACTCGTCCTGCGGCTTCGCGACGAATCGCAATGGAGTGACGTCTTACGCGTGGTCGGTGAACAACCTGAACAGTTGCATGGATGATTGGGCCATGGCTGCGCACGCCCGCGGCTGGCAATCGGTGTGGTGGGCGAGCCGCTTCAGCTCGAACATCCCGGTGCAGCTGGCGAAAGATGCGGCGAGCAACGCGCTCAACACGTCCGAAAGCGTCTGCCTGCATCCCACCGGAACTCCGGCGAATCCTGCACCCTCCGCCGGGCCTTGCACCGCGACGGTAACGGATCTCGACAACAATGCCGCCGTGGCCGTTGCTCTGCACGGCGGCGACTCCCTCCCTTACGGTATTGGCCTCATGAGCACCATGGCCAGCGCAGACGTCGCATTAAGCCTCATCAATGAATCGATCCCGTATACGACGGACGAAGTGAAGATCGCAAAAGCGCTCTACAAGAACGCCGACGCGCACACCGAGCTCGACTGGAATCCACAGTACCTCTACACGTTCAAGAGCGACTGTTATCACTTCAGCCACGGCTCTGGCGGTGAACTGGTGCGCACGACCGACTTCGGCTGCATGGATACAAGCTATGGCGACGGCAGAACGGGCGGCTATCAGCCGGAGATGTTTCCCGTGCGCGCATACTACGACGCGAAGCTCGGCGGCGCGCCGGCCGCAGCAAATTACGACTTCAGCGTGTTCGTCGATGCGCTCTTCTGCGATGACGACGCGTACGCGAACTGCCGGTTCTTCAACCCCGGACGGAAAGCGGTCTACAAAACGATCGGCTACGAGTGGGTGACTCCGGCGAACCGGCCGGCGCTCAACACCGCCACCTACGATTACACGTCTACCTTCCGCACCTACGACAATGCGCATTACCTCAGCGCAACGGGCGGCGGCGGCACGGATGTCAACGCCGCAGCGACCGCCGCAAGCACACACGAGACGTTCAGCATGGTGGACGTCAACGGCGGCACTCTCACCAGCGGCGACACCGTCTATCTGCAGGTCCTCAACGGGCAGTACATCAGCGCCACGAACGGCGGCGGCAGCACGGTCATCGCCCAGCACTTCACGCCGCTCACATGGGAGGCGTTTACCATCCAGAAGATGAACGGCTCCGGCCAGATTTACAGCGGCGACACGGTTGCTCTGCAGGTGCTGAACGGCCAGTACATCAGCGCCGTAAACGGTGGTGGCAGCGACACCGTCGCGATGTATTCGCCCGCCAGCACCTGGGAAACGTTCACCATCAACTTCACCCCGTGATTCGGTTACGGAAGGAGGGGCGGCAGCAGCCGCCCCTCGTCTTCGAGAGCACGCTTTCCACCGTTTATCCGCTCGCGGCTGAAGGTGCGCTGCAACTGCAAATCACCTTGGACGATAACGTCTCACGTCCAAAGCCCAACGCCCCTCCGCACTCACCTCGGCCAGTCATCGATCGCATCCTCAATCTTCGCCCGCTCCCGTTGCCGGTATTCGCGCGGGCTGACGCCGTGTTCGCGGCGGAAGGTGTGATTGAAGTTCGAGAGATCGGAGAAGCCGACTTCGTAGCAGATCTCCGAGATGCGGCGGTGGGTGGTCACGAGCAGGTGTGCGGCTTCGGCGATGCGGCGGCGGCGCACGAGGTCGCGGAGCGACGAGTCGGTCGATTCCTTGATCAGGTGCGTCAGACGCGAGACGCCGAGGTTGACGGTGGCGGCGAGATCGCGGGTGCGGACCTGCTTCCGCCACTCCGACTCCAGCTGCTCGAGAACTTCCCTCACGCGTACATCCATACCTCCGTAGGAGGGTCATTCGGCCGGGAAATCCCTACCCATCGTCACGACGCCCGCGGTTTCTGTTTCACCACCGGCACCGCGTCGCGCGCGTGCTGCATCGCATCCGAGAAGCGGCGCCGCTCTTCGTCCACGTTCTGCATGCGCGACTCGGTCTGCGCCGCCGCTTCTTTCAGACGTTCCTCCAATTCCGCTCCGGCCGCGCGCCGCAGCTCATCGGAGGAGAGGACGTTGTGCAGCTTCTCGAGACGCTGGTGATGACGGCCGAGCCGGGTCGTGCGGTGTTGTTCGATGCGGTCGATGATTTCTTTCGCCCGCTCGGCCGCTTGCGCCTGTGCGATGTGGAGCGGCGATTCGTTTTTCTTCTCAGCCATCCATTACTCCTCAGATCATTCGGTTCAGGGGCAGCCACGATGTCTCGGCCGGAATGAGCTCGATTTTTCCGGCCACGATGTTCCCGAGCACCGTATAGCGTCCGTGCTCCGGCTGGCCGGGGGTCGCAACGTGCAATCCGACCGCGCAGGGGGCGAGCACCTGATTCGAGTCGGCGACGATCGTGTCGGCGTGCAGGAAGACGCCAACCGTGGTGGCCGTGCCATTCACGACGTTTCCGCCGAACGTGCAATTCAGCTCCGGGTCTTCGACGAAGACGATCTGCGTCTGCGGCCCGAGCATGCCGGTCGTGAAGAACTGGTTCGCCCGTGCGACGCACGTATGCGACGGCGGCGCGACCGCGAGGCCTCCATCCATCCAGACGATCACGTACAGCGCCTCCGAGTCTTTCTTCACCGGCACGCCCTTGAATTTCTGCTGCTGTGCCGCGCTGACGACGAACGGGAACGCATGACGGGTGATCGCGGCATCGCCCGCTCCCGTGACCTGCACGATGTTGCTGGTGACTTCGAGCGCGCCGACGGGGGAGATGACGGCGATTCCGGCAGAGGGCTGGTTCGAGCCGGTGATGCCCTCGATCCGATTGCCGTGCACGCGCGCCAGCGCGGGGGCCTCGACGTAGATTCCGAACGACTGCAGCGGCTCGCGTCCCTGGCGGAAGGGCAGGCTCACATTGGTGATCGTGTTCTCGACGATGGCCACGTTCGCCGCGCCGGCGATGCGAATGCCGGAACTCGGATGAAAGTCATCGCCGAGGGCGACGTCGCGCAATTCGTTGTTCTCGATGGTGACATGCGACTCGCGCGCGTTGTCGTTCAGCGCGATTCCGGCGCCCGCGGTCTGGGTCACGAAGTTCTGCTTGATCATGCAGCCGTCGGTGCGCGCTTTCACGAGAATGCCGGCGCCGCGGATCTCACGCACCTGGTTCGCGAGGATGTGAATGGTCTCGAGCGACTCGTCGTCATGCGGCGACTCGAGCACGATGCCGCCGCTGAATCCCGCATTCGCGAACTCCCCCTCCGGATCGACGGTGAAGCTTCCGCGCACGCTGTTGTTCGCGATGGTCGTCCGATCGGAGGCGATGGAGATGCCGTCGTAGAAGGCGGAGATGTGATTGCGCTCGATCGTGTTGCCGAGGCCGGGGTCGGTCGTGCCTTCGAGCATGATGCCCGCGCCTTCCGCGGAGAGAATCCAGTTGTCGTGGATCGCGACCGCCACGCCGTTGGCGAGCACCTGCACCCCGTTTTTGCGGGTCATGATCATGTTGTTCGCGATGTCGACCATGCCCGCGACGTTCAGGTCGTTCAGATTGCCGCCGGTGAAACGCGTGCCCGCGCCGTAGCCGCCGATGACGAAACAGTCGTCGACGACCACGTCGAAGACCGCCCCCTCGAAGGCGATGCCGATGCCCTGCGTGAGCGCCGGAGTGAGCACGATCAGGCAGCCGCGCACCGCGATGTCGAGCAGGCAGTTGCGGATCAGAATCGCCGCCGCATCGACTTCCCGCTGCACGTCGGTCTCGCCGTCGCCGATTTCGACCGCTCCCTCACGCATCACGTTGAGGCCTTCGATCGACACCTTCGCCGACGCCTCCACGATGATCGCGTACAGTTCTTTGCCCGTGTAGTGAATGGTGGCGCTGCCGTGCCCCACGACCGAGATGAAACTGGCCGAGGTCAGCTCGATCGGTTTGTCGATCACGTAGAGGCCGGGCTTGATGCAGATCCTGCCGCCGTTGCCGCTCTTCTTCACCTGATCGATGGCCATCTGAATCGTGAATGCGCCGGCGGCGTGATCGTGCTCGTTCACGCACGCGTCGCATTCGCATTCGCAGTCGCATTCGGCCGGCCAGAGATTGCGGCAGTCGCGAATGCTCGTCGATTGTCCGGAGACGAGATTCAACGTCGCGAGCGGCGCGTAGTGATGAACGATGCCGCGGGGCGGTGCGCTGACCAGCGGACCGGCAACGTGCGTCGCCGCTCGGGCGGGGAACATCCAGGAGTCGCCGTGATGAAAATCGCTCCCCTCGAAACGCACCGAGATGCCCGCTTCGAGATCGATGTCTTTGGTCGTGTCGATCGGGATCAGCAGCTCGGTGGGGGAGGAGGGCTTCTGGTGCCAGACGATGAGCCGCGGCCGGTAAATCTTGTCGACTTCGGCGCTGGTGAGCACGGTGTCGACAGTGACGAGGCGCGCGCCGTCATCGACGGCCGTCACGCGTGCGATCGTGCCGGCGATGTTGTTCAGCACGCGCAGCTCGTTCGTGAATTCGATCGTGTCGCCTTTCGAGACGCGCAGCACCGAGTCGCGGCCGACGCTCTTCACGACCAGCGTGGTCTCGGTTGGCGTGGCGGTCTGGATGCTCTCCACTTCGATCCCGATCGGATCGCGGGAGAACTTGAAGAACGTGCCGGGATTCGGATCGCCCGGCGGCCGCACGTGCACTTCCACGCGGTAGTGGCGGTTCTCGATGTCGGTGAAGCCGCCGCTCTCCGGAAGCAGACAGGGATCGGGCGGATCTTTCGGCGGCGTGACTTTGACCGTGAGCTTCGCGTCGGTCGGGGGGAAAGCTTTGGCGAGATCGGACTCGCAGTCGAGTTTCGGCGCGAGCTTCACCTGCCAGATCGTCTTGAGGCGCGTGGCCGTGTCGACGCCGCCGAGAGCGGAGTCGAGGAGGTCGGGGTCCTCGATGTGGGTGATTTCGCGCTGCCACACATCGACGTACACCAGCGTCTCGCCGTTGAACTGCGTGAAAGCCGGCGGCACCTGCCCCGCCAGGAACGGCTGCTTGTTGTACGTGCTGTTCTCGTCGGCGAAGTTCTCGATGAGGATGCCGTCGACGTACATGCGGCCGGCGCCGATGGTGAGATCGTTGCCGCTCGGCGTGATCCTGAATGCGTCCGGCGTGGTGGCGCGCGGCACCGCGGCATTGCCGAACGTGTCGTGCGCGCGCAGCACGTCCGCGCGATTCAGAATCTCGACGAGCTCATTGCGATCGGAGTCGAGATCGACCCGTCCCTGCTGCGCCAGCACCTCGGCGAACCGTTTCTTCGGATCATGCGTAAATCGGCTGTAGTCGCCAGGCATGGTCGGCTCCTCTTACGTCACGTAAATGATTCCGGGCTGGAGTCCGAACGGCAGGTACTCGCCGAGTCGCACTCGAAGGTTGTTCTCGCGTTGCGGTTGTTTGAGGTGGCAGAAGACGCCCATCTCCGAGCCGTCTTCCGCGCCGTGCAGGATTTTGATGTTCGAGCGCAGACGCAGTTGTGCGTACGCGGGATCGCCGTAATGCTTCGACGCGAACATCGGCCCTTCGTCGCTGATGAAGCAGCGGTACGGATGCGGCGTGCTCGAAGATGCGGGGAAGGTGCTGAAGCGCGCGCAGCCTTCCTGCCGCCGTTCGACCGAGAGCGTCTTCGTGAAGATCGATTCGCTTCCCATCGGCAGCGAGCGCACGGATGTGTCGCCGAAGATCGTCGAGCGCTCCACATGCAGCGGCGGTGCGCTGCCGCCGTTCGGTCCGAAGATCGCCGGACGGCTGATGCCATCGACGATGCAGTCGAAGAGCGTGATGCCGCGGCTCACGTCCGGTAACTGAATCGCGCCGCTGATGCTGAACGCCGCTTCGAGGAGGAATCGGCTCGCGGTCGCTGCGACGACTGCGGGCGTTGCGGTGATGGAAGGCGTTCCGTCGATCGGCGCGAGCGTCGTGTGCAGCAAGCGCAATGTGCCGCGCGCCTCCGCGATTTCGATCGTGCCTTCGATGAGCAGACCGGAAAGCGTGACCACCGCTTCGCTGTCGCACGCGATCGAAATCGGATAGTCGAGGCGCACGTGGGGACGCATGTGATCGCGCGCCTCGATCGCGAGCATCGCGTTGGCCGGTGGATCGAGCACGAGCTGCGCAGTCTCGTGATAGCTGCGGTTGTCGCCGATGGAGACGATGGCGTTCGGGCGGCCGTCCGCAATCCACTGCGCGAGCGCGTCGCTGATGGTGTCGAACGTCTCTCCTTCGCCGACGCCGTAGATCGTGGTGGTGCTGTCGTGCACGATCAGCCACGAGGCGCGCGAGTAGGGACCGCCGCCGAGATCGGCGGCGAAGCCGTAGTGATAGGAGACGCGCACGTCTTCCGGCTGGATCGTGCCGAAATCTTCGCCGAATGCGATGCGGCCGCTGTTCGGATCGACGGCCACGATGTCGTTCTTCGGGCGCGGCGGAGCGGCGGGCCAGCCGCTGAGATCCGCCACGCAGATCTGCTTCGGCCGCACCGCCACGGTGCCGACGCGAATGGAGATGCTGCGTGCGAGATCGGGCGACGGATCGTCGTCCACGCCGTAGTAATCGGACGCCGGAGGATCGGCGGGGCGATGCGCGCGAATCTCTTTTGCGAAGCGGGTGAAACGCACCGGCCCCGGCACGTCGAGCTCTTCCAGTCCCGCGCCGGGTCTTCGCTTCGGCGCGGTGAACAATGGCTCGTCGAGGCCGAGCTGATTTGCGCGGAAGCGGTAATCGGAATCGTGACGCGCATGCGCGTCGTGCAGCGAATGACTGCGCAGACGCCAGACGAAGAAGCCGATGTTCCGCATTTCGTACCAGCCGTTGTGCTGCGAGGGCGTGCGCACGTCGGCGAAGTGGCCGTTGGTGTCGAACGGTCCGTGCAGCAGTTCGAGCGCGTCACGATCGCGCAGATCGGGACAGCCGGTGCTGTGCATGCGCAGGTGATTGCGCACGCATTGATTCCAGCGCATCCGCTCGAAGAACTCGGCCAGGTGCACGGCCCAGCCGGTGACGTCGTTCGCGAGCTCTTCGAGCATCGGCAGCGTCGCCTTGCGATTGCGATAGCGAATCGTCCTCGCCACGTCGACACGCGCACGCGATGCGACGCGCGGCTGGAAGCGCGGTCCCGCGAGATCGCGGAACGTGCGGCGAATGCCGCCGTCATCGGTGCCGCCGCTGAACAGAGGCGTGTTCGCGAGGAGAGCGCCAATGTATGGAATCACCCATTCGGCGCAGGTCTCGATGAACTGATCGTCGTACAGCTGCTCGAGATTTTCCTCGAGCACCGCCACCTGTTCGGCGAGCACGGTGATGAGCGCTTCGAGATCGCCGCGATCGTGATCGCGCAGGCGATAGACCGACGGGAGGAGTGCGAAGAGCTGCGCGGCGTCGAATCTCATTGCGCCACCTCGAGGTTCACGGTCTTCAGCACGAGGACCTCCGCGGGCGTGATCGTGCCGTCGCTGTGCTGCATCGGCAGCGCGGCCACGAGACGTTCGTTGCGCGCGGGCGGATCGCCGAGGCGGTAGAGATGATCGATGTCGACGAAGGCGACGCCTTCGACTGCGTGCATCGCGCTCATGAGATCGGACAGGTCCACCGCCTGCCCGAAGTCGCGCGCATCGAACGAGAACGCCTCCAGCACCGCGCTCTTCACGCGCGGCAGCACGAGCTCGGAGAGGGAGTCGCGATGCACGCCGATGCGCGCTTTCACCACAAAGTCCGTGCGGTTGAATGAGGCGATGCGCAGCGGCACGTACGGATCGCCGCGCGAGAGGAGCGACGAGCGCAGCGAGGTGATGGTATTCGAGTCGCTCGCCAGCTCGAGGCCGTTCGCTCCGGCGACGCTGAGAAACACCTGCCGCACGCCGCCGGTCATGGTCCAGGTGGCGATCGCTTTCGCCACGCCGGGGAACGAGATCGCGTGGGCCTGATAGTCGGTGAGTGAGACCACGCGATCGAGCGTGGTCACCGTGCGCGGCGCATTGCGGCGTGCGTCCTTCATCAGCTGCGGATTCGCGCCGCCCGATGCGGGGCGCGGATTCGTCGCACCGCGCAAACCCAACGGGCGGGTGAGGAGCAGCGTGAGCTTGTCCGGCGCGAGATTGCCGTTCGCGCCGATCCCTTTGCGATAGACCGCGCGCACGTTGTCGTGCCCCGTCGGGAGACGCGCGCCCGACTCGACGCCATCGCCGAACTGCACGGTCACGCTGCCATCATCGGCATGACGCGTGGCGAACACGCGCGCGTGCGGACCTTGTCCGTACAGCGTTTCGACCTCATGCCAGAGGATGTCGTTGACGCGCATCTCGAGCGTCGACGCGGTGCCGCCGGGCGCGTGGATGTAGGTGAGCGGTTTATGGGAGAGAACGAAACTCTGGAACGGCGTGGCGGCATCGCCGCTGCCGAGAATCTCGCGCACCGTTTCGCCGTCGGTCGCATCGACGACGTTCGCGTAGATGCGCACCGATGCGAGGCCGTACCCCTTCGCCAGTTTTTTGATGACCAGCTTCGTGTGCGCGGAATCGCTGTCATCGACGCTGTCCACCGTCACCACCTCGCTGCGCCGGGCACCGCCGAACGGGCCGCGGCCGGTGATGAGCACCCGCTTCTCGCCTTCCACCCACGGCACGCGGCGATCGAGCTCGATCGGCAGCGTCAACGTGAAGGCACTCGTCGGACGCTCGGCAAGCGCGAGCAGTTCGGGCGCTGCGTATGCGCTGGTGGCGCGGTATCCGGTGCCTGCGAAGGCGTCGTCCGGAACTTCTTTCGTGATGACCTTCGTCGCCTTGCCGATCATCGCGTAGTCGGCGATGGTGACCACCGAGGCGATGGCGATGTTGAGCAGCTGGGTTTTGCTTTCATTCGCGAGCACGAGCCGCGATCCGGCGGCGATCTCCGGATGTGCCCCTTCGATGTTGATGGTGTTGTTGCTGATCGTGTATGCCCAGTCGTTGCCGTTGACGCCGTACTTGGCGGTGATCTTCGAGTCCAGCGTGCGCGGATCGGCGGCGTTGCTTCCGAAGAGCGGTGCAACGATGCGCATCGCGAAAACCTCCGGCGCAGTGGTGAAGACGTTCTCCGGCAGCTCCGGCGCAAAGGCGATGCGGGTGCGCTTCGCATCAAAGTCTTCGTGCACGGTCGTGACACGCCGAATCGCCATCTCGCTGTCGCTCGCGCCGCGGAACAGCAGCGCATCGCCCGCGCGCAACCGCGTGGCCGTGCCGCCGACGTAGATGTCGTCGTCGCCCGCGGCGGGTGCATGCCAGACAGTGAGTCGCGGACGGAGCTCGTTCCATTCGACGCGCGCCTCGAGTGGTTCCAGCGTCTCGAACGTGCGCGGTTCTTCGTCCTGATCGGGAACGCTCTGCACCTTCGAGCCTTTCTCGATCAGCACCTTCTTCGGTGCGCCGTCGGCTTCATCGACGAAGAACGCGAGCGGCGTTTCGGCGGCGATGCCGGGATCGAGCTCGTAGCCGACCAGGCGCGCGAGGCGGAGGATCGACTCGCGCTCGCCCGCGGTGCCGAGGTACGACTCGTTGGCGATGCGCTCCTGGTAGAAGGTGAGGACGTCCGAAGCCGTCGCCCACGCATCGAGCAGCGCGATCGAGAAATCATCGTCGTCGCGCGTCGTGAGCCGCGTCTTCGTCAGTGCGGCGAGCATGCTCCGCTTGAACGACGCCCAGTCGCCGGCGCGATACGCAATCGCGGAGAGGTTCGGCCGATTGGCGATCGTCTTCGGCGTCTCGACGTGAATGCCGGCGCAGCAGCCGCAGGTCGCGCTCATGCGCCACCTCGCAGCGTCATCGTGAGAGCGCCATGCTCCGGAAAGTCACGGCTGTTCTCGAGC
>JALYOB010000743.1 GCA_030857085.1 Acidobacteriota bacterium
GTCCAGAACAAGGTGGCTTCATCGCCGATCACTACGCCTGACGCGTTCGTCGGCAGCGAGAATACCTGCGTGCCGGACTGGCTGTCCGCGTACGAGCTGACGGGCTCCCAGCTGTCGCCGTCCGACGTGGCGGTCGCCTGCAGTCCCGTCGGAGCGAACCAGAGCAGATACAGCCTTGAATCGGCCACGAAGGCTGTCGGGCTCG
Source organism: Acidobacteriota bacterium (assembly GCA_030857085.1). Classification (GTDB taxonomy): domain Bacteria; phylum Acidobacteriota; class Thermoanaerobaculia; order Gp7-AA8; family Gp7-AA8; genus QHVT01. The sequence continues at coordinate 206 of JALYOB010000743.1, forward strand.
CGCCGTTCGACACGCTGCTTGGAACCGTCACCGGTTGAGGCGCATCCCAGCTCATGCCGTCCACGCTCGTCACGTACCAGAGCGAGTTCGCAGCGGTACCCGGTACGACGTAAAAGACGTAGTACTTGTCGTCGAAGAACACCGCTGACGGGTTCGCGCCCGGTGCGACTTTCGATTCGACAATGGGAACCGAGGCGCTCCAGGACGCTGCATCAGCGCCCGGACTGTCACTCGTGGCGACCATCGTGTAGACAGCGTCACTCTGGATCCCGCTGAAATAGAGATGAATCCGATCCTGCGCCAGAAGCGCACAGGGACTGGTGCTGGCAAGGATCGGCACCCACTGTTGCGAGGGCGGAACGATCTGCGCGACATCCGTCCACGTGCTGCCGTCGGCGGTGGTGGAAAAGAACACCCCGTTGTTGCCATTGCCTGTGTAGAAGAGAAACAAGCGAGGGGCCGGGCTCTCCACCGCAATGGCGGCAGGGCTGGTGTTTGCTGCGATGCCAAGCCACTTGGCGTTCGGCGGGACGATCTGCGAGACCGTCGTCCACGAAACGCCGTCGTTGCTGCTCGTCATCCAGATCCCGTTTCCGCCATCCCCCGCGAAAAACAGGTACGTCGAACCGAGGAACGTCACTACGCATGGGCTGGTGCCATCGGCGATTCCCATTCCCGCTGCGTTGACCTTCTTCTGCGTCCCGAACGCGATCGGGGACGCTGACACGGACTGTAGATTTGTGGCTGAAGCTGTGCTGGCCGTCGGCATGGCCGCTCCTTTCTGTCTCGAGCGCCAGGACCACGCCCGGCGCTCGACTCTCTCTGCAGTGGATCGAGCGTGTTTCGTTACGCGGCGTTCTGGGCCTTCACCGGTTGGGCGTCGACCGGGCCGACGTGGACCGGCTGTCCGTCGCGCGCATACCAGTACGTCACTGAGCCGGGTTTCCCCCACCCCTGCGGCAGCACGAGCACGCCCTGGAAATTCTGCTGGCCGGTCACCGACGTGCCGGCCATCGCGACCGCCGTCGGGCCATTGAGCATGTGCACGATGCCGGAGATGTTCGTGTTGAGATCGAGCGGCGGATTCGTCGCCTGAGTGATCGTCCCGACTCCGCCGACCGTCGGCGCCTGCGTCGGATCGCTCATCGGCGTGGAGACCACGAGGGCGAGGTTCAGAGTCTGCGCGCCGGCCGCACCGGTGCCGCAACGATAGTTCGCCAGAAATGCTGCCATGAGTTTTTTCTCCTGTTCGTTCGAGTTACGAGCAGCGGCGGTCCGGACCTTCCTGCCTCGTCACTCGCTTGGACTGACGCATGCCTGGCTTTTCCGAGAACTTTTGGATTTCTCGATTTACATCGGCATATACTCATTCCTTCCTTCAGCAATGGAGCCCCGGGACATCCTTGTGGCGAACTGGTCGCTCGTCGAGCGCGCGATCGACGGCGTGATCCGTCGTGCGCGTTTGTACGGCGCGGACGCAGCGGACTTTCGCGGCGCGGCCTATCTCGCGCTGGTCGAGGAAGACTACGAAATCCTGCGCCGCTATGAGGGACGCGCATCGCTCGCGACCTACCTGACGATCGTCGCCGAGCGACTCCTGTGCGACATGCGCACGCACCAGCGCGGACGCTGGCACGCGTCCGCCGAGGCAACGCGCATGGGACCGGCGGCACTGGTGCTGGAGATGCTCGTGCGGCGCGATCAGCGAACGCTCGACGAGGCGCTGCCGATCGTGCGCGGCATCGATCCGGAACTGACGCGCGAGGCGCTCGAGTCGATGCTCGCGAGCCTTCCCGAACGCCGGCCCCGTCCCGCTGCCGTCCCGATCGAAGCCGTCGCGCCCGAGCGCTTCGTCGCGCGTGAAGAAGCGGACGCGCCGCTCGTCGCGCGCGAGCTGCGGCAGCTCTCTGATCGCACCAGCGCCGTCGTGCGCCAGACGCTGGCGGAGTTCACGGCCGAAGAGCGCGCGCTCCTCAAGATGCGCTTCGTCGCAGCGATGTCCGTCGCCGACATTTCCCGCATGACGCGCCTTCCGCAGCGGCCGTTGTATCGCCGCTTCCAAGAGCTCCTCGGACGGCTGCGCAAGGCGCTGCGGCTGGCCGGAATCTCCGTCCACGACGTCAGCGACGTCCTCGCCGCCGCTGCCGATCTCGATTTCGGCCTGGAAAACGGCGATTCCCGTCAGTCGACACT
>JALYOB010000292.1 GCA_030857085.1 Acidobacteriota bacterium
GAGCATCCGAACCGAGGAACTCCGAGGAACTCCGAGGAACTCCGAGGAACCGATCTCACCCTGCAGCTGCAGAAGTTCCAGGATCTCCGCTACGGCGAAAACCCGCATCAGACCGCCGGCTTCTACGTGCGTGCGGGCGAGCGTCCGTTCGAGTAGTTGCAGGGAAAAGAGCTCTCGTACAACAACCTGCTCGACCTCGACGCAGCGATCGCGCTGGCGAATGCGTTTCGCGAGCCGGCCATCGCCATCATCAAGCACACCAATCCGTGCGGCGTCGCGCGTCGCGATTCGCTCGTCGATACATTGCGCGCAGCGATCGAGTCCGATCCTGTCTCCGCATTCGGCGGCATCATCGGCGCGAATCGCGAGTTCGACGGCGACTGCGCGCGCGCGATCGGCGAGATGTTTCTGGAAGTGATCGTCGCGCCCTCTTTTTCGAGCGAAGCGCAGGAACTGCTCGCGAAGAAAAAGAACCTCCGCCTCGTCACCGTCGCAGACGCGAAGGCACCGATGCAGATCCGCAGCGCGGCGGGCGGCATTCTCATTCAGGACGCCGATCGCATCGCCTCACGCGACGCGTGGAAGGTCGTGACCGAACGCCAGCCGACGAACGAAGAAATGGCCGGCCTCGAATTCGCCTGGATCGTCTGCGCGCACGTCAAGTCGAACGCGATCGTGCTCACGCGCGAGTCGCAGTCGGTCGGCATCGGCGCGGGCCAGATGAGCCGCGTGGACGCAGCAAAGGTCGCGATCCTGAAGTCGATCCTTCCCGCCGAAGGCTCGTTCGCCGCATCCGACGCCTTCTTCCCCTTCCGCGACGGCCTCGACCTCCTCGCCGACGCCGGCGTCCGCGCCGTGATCCAACCCGGCGGCTCCGTGCGCGACGCAGAAGTCATCGCCGCCGCGAACGAACGCGGCATGGCGATGGTGTTCACGGGAGAGCGGCATTTCAGGCATTGAGGCAATTGCGCGCTGCGCGCGCGTTGTCCGTTATCCGTTGTCCGTTGAGGGTGATGCTCGCGATGAGTCACCTTGAACGGAGAACGGACAACGGACAACGGCTTCACCGATAATGCCCCCATGCCCGCATCCGACATTCGCCTCATCGTGTCCGACGTCGACGGGGTCTGGACCGACGGCCGGATCATCTATGCGAGCGACGGGACGGAGATCAAGGAGTTCAACGTGCGCGACGGTCTCGCGGCGAAGCTTGCGCAGCGCGTGGGTGTGACCGTCGCGTTGCTCACGAGCCGCCGTTCGATCGCGCTGGAGCGGCGTGCAAAAGAGCTCGGCATCACGGAGCTGCATCAAGGCGCCGCAAACAAGCTCGCCGAGCTCGAACGTCTCGCGCAACGCCTCGGCGTCACGTTCGCGCAGATCGTCTACGCCGGCGATGACCTCCCCGACCTCGCGCCGATGAGCCGCGTCGCCATCTCCGCTGCACCGGCCGATGCCGCGGCCGAGGTGCGCGCGGTGGCGACGTGGAAGCTCGAAGCGAACGGCGGCCGCGGCGCGTTCCGCGAGCTCGTCGAACGCCTCCTCCGCGAACGCGGCGACTGGGAAGCGGTCGTGAACGAGCTCGCCGACCTCGCCAGCATTTAACCCGATTTACTGCGGCGAGATCACCGTCACTTCGTTCGTCTGGTTGTGCGTGATCGTGACGAACGCCCACACGCGCGGCGTGACATTGCCATTCGGCAGCGGCACGACATCGACGCGCACCGTTCCCTGACCGTATCCGGCGAACTCGCGCTGCAGGTCGACCTGCGCGAACGAGGGATGCAGCGGAAACGGCCCCGCATCCCCGGGCGCGAGTGTCACCACGGCCGCGCGGTCTGCAATGCGTTGCGCGGGCCGATACAAAGGTTGCAACTCGACACGCACCTGCTGGCCGGGTGCGGGATCGAGGCTGTAAATGCGCAGCAGCGTGCGCACGGTGGGAGTCTCGTAGCCTCCCTCGAAGCGGACCAGCGGAAAGCCGAAGCGGATCGAGCGAAAGTCGTCGTCGCGCGCGATCGGAAGCTCGACGCCCGCGGTTCCTGCGTGACGCCTCCGCTCGCCGAACGAGGCCTGGATTTCGATCTGTTGCGCGTCCTCGTCCCGCGGATGCAGGATCAGTCCGTTCGGCGCGTAGGGAGCGGTGACGAACGCCATTTCGCCCGGATCGACGGTCAGTATAGGGCAGCCTTCGGGGATCTCACAGTTCGATGTGAGGAACACCACTCCGTGACCTTCCAGCGGCGTCGCGGCGAAGTTGTCGAGCGCGACGCTGGTGTGCCAGAAGGAGCCGGCCTGGCCGGCCCCGTTGTAGAAGATCGGGATGAGGATCGTGGCCGCGAGAATGAGGTTCATGCCGCGATGCGCCTGCAATTCGCGCGCACTCCGGATCAGCGCTCGCTGCCCAGCGGCTCGTCCCCCCGCAGAAACGCGCGAATCGCGCCGAGGGTCTCGACAGGATTGTCGAGCCACACGGCGTGCGCGGCGTTCGGCAGCGTCACGAGGCGTGCGTTCGGCAACTGTGCGGCCCATGCGCGTCCGCCGCCGTACGAGGCGTTGCGATCTTTCTGGCCGTGAATGGTCAGCACCGGAGCGGCGATCGACTTCAGTTCCGCATCGCTCAGCACATGCGCATTCATCGACGGGATGAGTTTCTCGAACACGCGATTCACATTCACCGGCCATTCATTTTCGAGCGCGCACATCGGCTCGACCGTGACACGGCTCGCGTTCTTCGGATCGCCCACCAGCCAGTAGCGGAGCGCGTTCCATTGCGTCAGGCAGAACTCGCGCGGCGTCTTCTCCATCGCCCCTTCGCGCTGCGCCTTCTGCCATGCGTCGACGAGCTCCTGCGGCGCGCCGGAGGGAATCTCCTTCTCTTCGGCACCCTCGCGATTGGCGGCCGGTGCGAGCTGAATGATGCGGCGCACGCGATCGGGATGTGCAGCCGCGTAGAGCATCACCATCTTGCCGAGGTACGAGAAGCCGACCGGCGTGAACTTCTCCATCTTGAAATGCGCGCGCACCGTTTCGAGATCCTGCACGTCCTGATCGATCGTCAACGTGTTGACGTTCTCCGCGCGCGACGAGCGGCCGCGGCTGCGCATGTCGTACGTGACGACTGTGGCGATGTCGGCGAGCGTCTTCATCGGCTCGTACAGCACCACGTCGAACGGTGCGATGAGCTGGAACGGGCCGCGGCCGAATTTGCGGTAATGCAGACGCACGCCGTCCGGCGTGGGGATGTCGCCTTCCTCGTACGGCACCGCGTCGGCGGCGAAGACTGCAGGGCCGGGACCGGAGCCGTCGAAGATGATCTTCCAGCTTCCATCCGCCTGCCTGCGCCACGTCGACGAAAACGTTCCGGCGTGCGAGCCATCGGGAGCGAACACCGGTCCGCTGGAGAGGCCGATCGTGCCGTCGGTGGTCACGGAAACGCGGTCCGGTCCCCACGAGAACGGCGCCACCGGACCTTCGAAAAACCGCGACCAGCGCTCCACCACTGCCGCCTTTCCGCGCAGCGTTCCCGCCGGCGAGAGGAACGTCGCGTCGTCTGCAACGAACGCGAAGAACTTCGCCTTGTCGCGATCGGCGAACGCTTTCGCGAACGCCGTCTCCGCGCGGCGGACGTCATCGGCCGCGTCGGCGAACAGCGGAACCGTCAGAGCGGATGCGAGCAGAAACGCGAGGATGCGCATGCGCGGGAGGCTAGCCGAAACCCGCCCCGCCCGCTACCTCGCGCGATGAACGAGGCGTGACCGTTCGCCGTCACTTCCGGAACAGGTTCTTGAGGATGAAGATCGCGTTCGCCGGACGCTCCGCGAGGCGGCGCATCAGGTACGGATACCACTCCGATCCGAACGGGATGTAGACGCGCATCCCCCACCCGTCGCGCACGAGCTGCTCCTGCAGATCGCGGCGCACGCCGTAGAGCATCTGAAACTCGAACGCGCTCGGCGGGATGTTCTCGGCGCGCGCGAACGCGATCGTCGCCTCGATCATCTTCGGATCGTGTGTAGCGATGCCGTGATAGACGCCGCTCTTGAGGAGGATCTTCATCAGCTTGATGAAGTTCGCGTCGACCTCCGCCTTCGGCTGAAACGCGATCTCCGGCGGCTCTTTGTACGCCCCCTTGCACAGGCGAATGCGCACGCGTTCCGCGCAGAGCTCCTGCACGTCGCGTTCGCTGCGATGAAGGTACGCCTGAATCACCGCGCCGACGCGGCCTGCATTGCCCGGACGGCGGTGCAGCTCGCGCACGAGCTGCAATGTTTTCTCGGTGTACGGCGAGCCTTCCATGTCCACGCGCACGAAGCTGTCGAGCCGTGCCGCGTGTGCGACCACGTCGTCGGTGATCTGGCGCGCGACGTTTTCATCGACGTCGAGTCCCATGTGCGTGAGCTTGAGACTGACGTTCGCGTTCAGCTTGCGCGCCGCAATCGCGTCGAGCATCTGATGGTAGAGCTGCGCACTGTGGCGAGCTTCTTCGAGATTCGTGACGTTCTCGCCGAGGTTGTCGACAGAGACGGACATCCCTTTCGCGTTCGTGGCGGCGGTTGCGTTCAGCGCGTCGTCCACCGACATGCCGGCCACGAAGCGGCCGGACATCTTCCGGCCGATGGCCGAACGTTCCGCGATGCCGCGCAGTGCGCGGCTCTCGGAGAGGGCAATGAAGAAGGCTCGAAACAATGTCAGCTCGCTTTCGCGACGGCGATCGCACAGACGCGGGCAGCGCCGGCCGCGCGGAGCGCGGTCGCACAGGCGCGCAACGTCTCGCCCGTCGTGCAGATGTCGTCGACAATGAGAATGGCTTTGCCTTTAACGCGCGGCGAGGCCGCGAATGCGCCGCGCACGTTGGCCGCGCGCGCCCGCTTCGGCAGCGTCGACTGCGTCGCCCGCCCGCCGCGCCGCGTCAGCAGCGTCATATCACAAGGAACCGCGGTGCGCTGCGACAACGCACGCGCGAGAAGCTCGGCCTGGTTGTAGCCGCGGCGCCGCTCCCGCGCGCGATGCATCGGCACGCCGATCACCGCATCGAAGGCAACGTCGCCACGCGCGAGCAGCGTCTCTTCGAGCAGCCCCGCGAGCGCATCATCGAGAAAGTCGTGACGCTCGAACTTCAGCGCCTGAAGAATCCTCTCGAGCGGCCCGCGATACTCCCCCCACGCATCGCACCAGTCCAATGGGAGTGGAGTGGTGAGGCAGGGGATGCAGTGGAGCGGTTGTCCGTTGTCCGTTGTCAGTTGAGGGTGAGTTTCGCTGGAAATCACCTTCAACGGAGAACGGACAACGGATAACGGTTCCGCACAACTCTCACACTTTCCGCTCGTGATCTTCGGCAGTTTAGCCCAGCAATTCGCACAGCAGGAGGCGGTGCGTTCGTGCCAGGGGAGCTCGCGTTCGCAGGCAACGCACCACGACGGCAGAACGATTCGCAGCGCCTCACGTCCAAGAGTCGACAAAGCGCCGCGGAGACTTCTCTGCACGCCGCCATTCTAAGGAGAGTGTCGTTTTGAACAACCAGAATTCATCCCGTATAGTGCCCGCCATGAAACGGATTCTTTTTGCAGCGCTCCTCGCGGCAGGCGCGCTTCCGCTGTTCGCGCAGTCGGCGGACACGAGCCAGTTCGGCCTGATCATCGGCGGCAGCCGGATGTTCGTCGAGGGGGCGCCTCGCGAAGAAGGCGTCGAGTTCAGCGACGCGACCTTCTCCTTCGCCAATAACTCCTTCGATCTGTTCTGGGCCACGCAGCTCGAGCCCGATACCTGGCTGCGCCTGCGCGCGGGCCGCATCGAAGGTCCGGTGCCGGTGGCGTACACGGTTGCCGGCAGCGACACGGTCTTCCGCCGCGATGCGAACGGCGAGGTCCAGCACCTCGGCGTCGACGTGCAGTACAACTTCGACGAGCCGTACGGCTCGACCGGCATCTTCGCCGGTGTCGGCCTCTACCGCGTGAGCGCGCCGGATGCGGATACGAGCAGCAGCTACGGTTTCAATGTAGGCGTGAACGCCGACTTTCCGATCACCCGCCGCTACGGCTTCGTGCTCGAGACCGCTTACCACTGGTCGCGCACCGATTTTCAGCCGCGCTTCCTTTACC
>JALYOB010000293.1 GCA_030857085.1 Acidobacteriota bacterium
GTGTGGCGGATCGGAAAAGCCCCTCATCCGGCCTTCGGCCACCTTCTCCCCGCCTCGCGGGGAGAAGGGCTACCTGCCGCAGCCCTTGCCTTGCCTCCCCTCCCTCATCGCGGCGCGGACGCCTGCCTGGTCCGCTTCGTTGCCCCTCGCCCCGCTTGCGGGGAGAGGGTGGCGCGCAGCGCCGGGTGAGGGGCCGTGCCTCGGGCGAACCTCAATGCAGTAGATTGACGTCACAAAACATGTCGCATCGCCAATCCGTGCACGACCTGCGAAGCCTGGTCTGCTCGTTTCACTCGCTCATCGCCATCGAGACCGTCGAGGAAGACCGCGTCCGCAATCTCCTTGGCGAAGTCGCGGCGGATCTGAAGCTGCCTCTCTTCGAATGGTCCGTCACGACCGGCTTCCGCCGCGGCCACGGCCTCACCGTCGGCAACACGTTCGAGGCGCTCGCGGTGCTCAAGCACATCGGCGATATGAGCGGCGATGCGATCTATCTCCTCAAAGACATCGCCCCGCATCTGTCGAAGCCGGAGGCGGGCCGCGCACTTCGCGAGCTCGCGCAGAAGATGACGCACACGCAGTCCGCGATCGTGATGACCGGCGATCCGATCGAGCTGCCGCGCGACATCGAATCGCTGGCGATGCGTTTCGATCTCAAGCTGCCCGACGAACAGGAACGCCGCGAGGCCGTGCGCGCGGTCGTCGACGCGATGAAAGCGCGGCAGCCGGTGAAGCTTGATCTCTCCCGCGAAGACGTGCAGCGCCTCATTCGCGCGCTGGCCGGCCTGACGCTGCATCAGACGCGTCGCGTCATCGCGCAGGCAATCGTCGAAGACGGCGCGCTCACGCCGCTCGACATCGATCGCGTGATCCGCTGGAAAGGGGAGATCATCGAGAGCGGCGGGATGCTCGAGTTCTTTCCCGCGGAAGAAAACAAGTTCGAGCTCGGCGGCTTCACGCGCCTCAAGGAGTGGCTCGACGAGGCGCAGATCGGTTTCAGCGACGAAGCGAAAGCGCTCAATCTGCAGGCGCCGAAGGGAGTGCTGTTCGTCGGCGTGCAGGGCTGCGGCAAATCGCTCGCCGCCAAGTTCATCGCGCGGCAATGGCAGCTGCCGCTGCTCAAACTCGATGCAGGTCGTCTGTACGACAAGTTCGTCGGCGAGTCGGAGAAGAATTTCCGCCGCGCGACCGCTCTCGCCGAAGCGATGGCGCCGGTGGTTCTATGGATCGATGAGCTGGAGAAAGCGTTCGCATCCAGCACGTCCTCGGACGCAGACGGCGGACTCTCGCTGCGCCTGTTCGCCTCCTTGCTCACCTGGCTGCAGGAGAAGAAGGAAGGCGTATTCGTGGTCGGCGCGGCGAACGATCTCACCAAATTGCCTCCCGAGTTTCTGCGCAAGGGGCGCTTCGACGAAATCTTTTTCGTCGATCTCCCCTCAGGCGACGAACGCGCATCGATCGTCGCCATTCATCTGCGCATGCGCAAGCAGGACCCGGCGCAGTTCGACGTCGCCCGTGTGGCCGAGGCGACGGAAGGGTTCAGCGGCGCCGAGATTGAGCAGGCAGTGATCGCCGCGCTCTATCGCGCACTGCACGCGAAGCAGCCGCTCACCACAGAGAAGCTTCTCGAAGCGATTCAGCGGACGGTGCCGCTGTCACGCTCCCGCCGCGAAGATGTGGAGCGCATGCGCGCATTCTCCGCGGGACGCTTCGTGCCGGTCAGCTGATCACTCGACGCCGTACTGGTAGCACGCGCCGGCATCTTTCTGATGCGCACGCTCGAGCGAGCAATCGCTCTTCCCTTTGCTGTGCATCAGCGCCGATCCAATGAGCGTCGTGACGCTGCTGTGCGCAGGCGCCGCAGGCGGATCGGGATAACCCGCGACCTGGAGGTCGTACACCTTGTCGGAACTGGCAATGCGTACGTACCCGTCGGTGAAGAAGAGTTTCGCCGCCGGCAGCCGCACGGCGTAGTTGCCCACGGGGATGTCGGTGGTCAGAAGAAATCCGTTGTCGATGATGTCGTCGGCGTTGGTGTCGAGAAAGACAGCCACCCGCGTCGGCGAGAGGCTGCGCAGGACGGCATCTCCGCTGTAGCTCGTGCCCGTCGGCACCGCAATCGAGCTCACGGCCAACGCAAACAACAGCGCAACACAGGTTTTCCTCATCTGAACGCTCCGGGTGGTCGCAAGGATAGCACTTCGCCGTCGGCAAGAGAGAGACGACGGGAGGCCTCCGGCGGGCCGGCACGGCCGGCAGCGCTGGTTGCCATAGGCTGTCCGCACGTTCGCTCCAAGGGGCGCGGTCATCGAGTACAGCGCGCGTACGGGCTGGGCCAACCAGCGCTGCCGGCCGCGCCGGCCCGCCGGAGGCCCCTCGTCGCTCTCTGTCGCGCGGGCGGCGTCACGCAGCCACGCCGATGACCACCAGTGTCACGTCGTCTTCGATTTCGCCGCCGCTGAAGGACGTCGATGCATCCACGATGGTGCGTTGCAGCTCGTGTGCGTCGAGAGCGCGGGCGTCGCCGACCAGCTCCTCGATCCGTTGCTCGCCGAACAACTCCCCGCTTGCGTCCGTCGCCTCCGAGACACCATCGGTGAAGAGCACCAGACGATCGCCGGGCGCGAGAGCGATCTCCCGTTCCTCGTACGGGCGATCGCGGAACAGGCGCGAGATTGCGGGGCCGCCTTCCGCGAGGCGCACGATCGTCCCGTCCGCGCGGGCGAGGATTGGCGCGTTATGACCGGCGTTGCACCAGCGGAGCGTCATCGCCGCCGTATCGAGCGTCGCGTAGAAAAACGTCACGAAACGGCCGCCGGAGAGACTCGAGACCACCACGCGGCGCACCCGTTCGCAGAGATCGCGCGGCGAGCTGCTGGCGGAGGCGCGGACGGCGGCCTGCAGGCCCGACATCAGGAGGGCGGCGGGCATCCCCTTCCCGGCCACGTCGCCGATGCAGACCGCGAGCTCGTGCTCGCCGAGTTTGAGCAGGTCGTAATAGTCGCCGCCCATCGCGCGGGCGGGTTGCCAGATGCCGCTCAGGTCGAGCTTCTCGATGCGTGGCATTTCCCGCGGGAGGAGGGTTTGTTGAATGGCGCGCGCCTGCGCGAAATCCGCTTCCTCGCTCTGCATGCGAATGCGATCCGTTGCGAGCGCGACTTCTTCTGCGGCGCTGCGAAGAAACTCGATGTCCTCGATGTCGAGCTCACCGCCGGCGAGCTTCGGCGCGGCGGCGATGAATGCGCGCGGTCCTGCCGGCACGACGAGCGCCGTCTCGATCCGCGCGAGCGCCGCCGCCGTCTCCTCGGGCAGCGTGCGTCTGCGCGGATCGAACGGACGATCGAGCGCGTTGACGAACGAGCGCGGCACGCGGAGTCGTCCGACCAGCGTGTCCGACACGCCAACCTTCGCGACCGCCACCAGCTCGTCCTGGCGTTCGGTGAAGATCACGATCGCGCGGTTCTGCAATGCCTGCTGCAGTTTCTCGGCGACGGTGGCGAGGAAATCGTGGGCCACGTGGGCAGTGCGTGCGGTGGTCGAGATTGCGCGCAGCGCGTCCGGATAGTCGTAGCGATGGCGGAACAGATTCCGGTCGACGAGCGTCTGCAGCTTGTTGCGCAGAGGGACGAATGCGACGGCGACGATGAGCGTCGAGGCGACGATCAGCGTCTGGTTCTGCATCCCTGCCGCGGCGATGAGCAGCGTGCCGAGGCCGCCGACGAGGGCGATGTAGAAGATGAGGATGGCGGTGCTGAGGATCGCGTAGACGACCGTCTTCCGGATGATGACGTCGATGTTCATCAGCCGGTACTTGAGGATCGCGACCGCGAACGAGATCGGAATCAGCAGCGAGACGAGCGTCGGGATGACGTCCGCAAGCTCGAACCAGAAGCGGAACTCGAGCGTCGGCAGGTGCATCGCCGCCATCACCACGCCGGCAATGAACGAAAACGCCACCGCCAGAATGCGCACCGCGAGAGCGATGAAGAGCCCCCACAGTGGCCATTGCACCTGCCGCTTTTCCTCGACGCCGGCGGCGCGGTAACTGCGCAGGAGCGCGATCGCGGCGAGCACCGGATAGCTGAGGAGCGTCAGGCCGACCAGGGCGATGGCGATGAATGCGCCCGCGACTCCCGCGCCCCTCGAGAGGTAGCGCGCGAGCAGCATCGTGATCGCGATCATCAATGCGAACGCCGCGAACACCGACAGGAAGGGGCGGCGCGCGAACCGCCGCACGATTCCCTCCCCCCGTCCGGCGATGACCACCACGATCGCGAACAGCAGGCCGATGACCATGAGCGATTTGCTCGCGATTCCGGCGACGCGGCCGACGTTGTAGGCGCCGCGGCTCATCTGCGAGGGATCGTTGAAGAAGACGAGCGACAGCGCGCCCATCGACGCGAACAGCAGCGTCGCCAGCAGCGCGCCGGCGTAAATCCAGCGGATGACGTTGGGATTGCGGACCACGATCGGCCGCTCGCGCGGAAAGATCAGCGAGAGGTGGAGGATCAGTGGCGCGTAGGCGACGGTGATGCAGAAAAAGAGAATCGGCTCGATGCTCGAGAGGCCGAACACCGGCGAGATGCCGCGGCCGCCCGCGCTCTCGAACAATGTCGCCACGCGCGCGAGAAGGGTGAGCGCGGAGACGATCGTGAACGCGTAGAAAACGGCTGCGCGGCGATCGTCGGGGCGTCGCGTGAAGACGACCAGCGCGACCGCGACGAACACGAACGCGACCAGGAACGAGACCAGCGAGCGGACGATCACGTACGGCGAGTGCAGCGGCGACGCGAGCGGCAGATCGATGTCCAGCTGTTTGTCGCCGCGCTGCACGCGGTAGCGGATCGTTGCGCGGCCCGGTGTACGTGCGTCGAGCGCACGCAGCGCACCCATCTCGGAGATCGGCACGCCGTTGACCGAGACGATCCGGTCGCGCGCCTTCATCACCCGTTCGGCGGGCGTGCCGCTGTACGTCATCAGCACTTCACCCGGCGCGGCCGTGAAGCCGGACGGCCCGTTCGTCTTGAGGTTCGGGTAGTAGAAGAGTCCCGTCCAGCCGCGCACGTGCCACGCGTGCACGCGCACGGCGGTGTACGCGAGCGCCGCGCCGATCACGGCGATGGTGATCGCGTAGATGAGGACGAGGCGTCTGCGGTCCGACATCGGCACGACTGAAGTACGCAATTCCCCCCGCGCGGTTTATTCGCGCGAGCCGCGGCGGTTGACGATGGACATGAACTCCTGACGCGTGCGCTCGTCCTGGAGGAACGTGCCGCGCAGGACGTTGGTCTCCATGAACGAAGACTCCTGCTCCACGCCGCGCATGACCATGCAGAGGTGCACGCCGCCCATCCAGACCGCGATGCCCTGCGGCTCGAGAATCTTCTCGATCGTGTCGGCGACGTCGTGCGCGAGATGTTCCTGCGACTGCAAGCGCCGCATGTGTACCTCGACGATGCGCGGGATCTTCGAAGCGCCGATGATCATCGTCTGCGGGATGTAGCCGACGATGAACCTTCCAAAGAAGGGAAGGATGTGGTGCGCGCAGAGAGTCTTGTACGTGCCGCCGATGACGACCATGTTCTGGCAGTTCTCGTCGGCGCGCGAACAGGCCTTGCGGAACAAGGTCGTCAACTTCTTGACGTCCGTGTAGTCGTAGCCGCTGGTCATCGCGATGAGCGAGTCCGACCAGCGACGCGGCGTGTCGCGCACGTTCTCATCCTCGAGGTCGACATGCAGCAGCCGCAACGCCTCGCGAAGATGATGCTGCAACTGCTCGCGATCCACCGTCGGCCGCGGCCCGGTGAGCACACCGTTGCCATCGATCAGATCCGCGAGTTGGGTTTCGTCATTTGCCATGGGCGAAGTGTATAGAACGCGCGCCGCAGGCGCGCGTTCTGGCGTTGGGCGTTGGGCGGTTGGGGGGGTGGGGCCTGGGCGCGGGTGTCCTCTGAGCCGCGAAGACGGCGAAGGACCCCCTGCGGGTGCACGAGTCTCGCGCTGTCGGATGGGGATCCTTCGACCGTCCTCCAGCGCTGCGCGCCTCCGGCGGCTCAGGATGACACCGCCCCCTATCCCCCAACCGCCCCC
>JALYOB010000294.1 GCA_030857085.1 Acidobacteriota bacterium
AAGTACGGCACCTTCACGTAGGCGATGCCGGAGACGGTGACGTTCTCGAGCTTCACCGGGTGATACGACGCCGGCTGCACCGTCACTTCGTCGCGATGCGTTTCGCCGCCGCGCAGCACCTGCAGCTTCACCGGCTTTTTGGTGTTGAGCGCGCTGCGGATCTGCCACGAGGCCAGGTTCGTGGTCGTGCGTCCATCGATCTTCTCGATGAAGTCGCCCGCATCAAGGCCGGCCTTCTCCGCGGGCGAGCCGGCGATCGGCGCGACGATGTACGCGTAGCCGAAGCGCTTGGTGACGATGACGCCGATGCCGTTGTCATCCACGTCGGTGAACTTCTTGTACGACGCGATCTGATTCGGCGCGACGTAGTAACTGAACTCGTCGATCGCGTCGGTGACGCCCGAGAACGCCCCTTCCATCAACTGGTCGGCCGCGACCTTGTCGACGTAGTTGCTGCGCACCAGGTCGAAGACTTCCGAGAAGGTGCTGAGATAGCGGTAGACGTCGCTCGTCTGCGTGGCTTGTCCGAAGACGGCGCCTGCGAGCAGCGTGAGCATCAGAGCCACCGACATAGTCAGAAATACGATTCTTTTTTTCGTCATCATCGAAGCCACTTCTGCGGATCTTCCGGATGGTTGTCGTTGCGGACCTCGAAATAGAGGTAGCCGCCTGCTGCGTCCTCGCTCTCGCCGACCCCTGCAATCGGCTGGCCGGTCGTGATGCGATCGCCCGGCTTGAGCAGCGACTGCTTGAGATTGCCGTACAGCGAGAAAACGCGGTTGCCGTGATCGAGAATGATCAGGTTTCCGTACCCTTTGAACCACTGTGAAAATAGAACTGTTCCCTGGAAAACCGCCCGCACCTGCGCGCCCGGAACTGCTTCGATTTTCACGCCGTTGTTGACCGTATACGTTGCAAACTTCGCGTTACGTTGACGGCCGAAGCGCTCGATGATCTTCCCCTGCACCGGCCACTCGAGCGCTCCCTGCACTGCCCGGATGTCGGTCGCATTGCCGGCGCCCTGTTTTCGCTGCTGTGAGAGCGTATCGATGAGGCGCTGCAGCCGCCGCGCTTTCTCTTCGAGCGTCGCGAGCTGCTGGGTCGTTCCCGCTTCTTCGGTTTTGAGCCGCGCGAGCACCATCTGTTTCTGCTCGTGCGCGGCCGCGACCGCACGCCGCCGCTGTTCGACGATCACTTTCGTCTGGCGCAAACGCTCCGCACGATCGCCGAGCTCGCGCCGCTGCGCAGCCAACTGCAACTGCGTCGATTGAAATCGCGAAACGAGCCGCGCGTCGCGCGAGACGAGATAGCTGAGCATCGACATCGCCTCGATCGGATTGCGGTCGTCGTCGATGGCCAGGAGCATGCGCACGTAACTCAGTCCGCCTAACCGGTAGAGCGCCACCAGCCGCTTTCGCAGGTCGTGTTTCTGTTGTGCGATGCGCGGCACGAGGCTGTCGATGCGCGCCGCCACCTCTTTCTGTTCGCCATCGAGCTTCGCCTCCGCTGCCGCGGCAAGATCGAGCTCGCGCGTGCGGATGCCGAGTTCGAGATCGACTTCTTCGAGCTCGCGCGCGGTCGATTGCGCCTGACGGCGTACGTCATCGAGTCGCACGCGGAGCCTGCTGATGTCGGTGCGGATGCGGTCGAGGTCCGAGGGCCGCTGCGCGTGCGCCGTCGCGACGAGAAAGGCCGCGAGCGCGACCCACGTCGCGATGCGCTTCCTACGCGCCGTGACGATCGGTGAATTCGCGCAATGCATGCCGGGCCGCCTGCTGCTGCGCTTCTTTTTTCGACGAGCCTTCTCCGCGCGTGACGAGGCTGCCGAGCCGCACCTCGACCACGAACGTCTTGTCGTGATCCGGCCCCACCTCGGCAACGACGTTGTATTCGGGGAGCGGCAGGCCTTTTCCCTGCGCGAGCTCCTGAAGCGCGGTCTTGTAGTCGTGAAAGAGAAGGTCCTGCTGATCGATCGAGCGGATCTCGTCGTTGAACGAACGCTCGATCAGTTGCCGCGCGGGCTCGACCCCACCGTCGAGATAGACCGCGGCGATCATCGCCTCGTAAAGGTTCGCGAGGAGCGAGTCTTTCTTCCGCCCTCCGGTTTTCTCCTCGCCCACGCCGAGGAGGATGACGTCGCCCATGCCGAACGCGCGCGCCTTCGCGGCGAGGCTCTGCGCGCTGACGAGAAACGCCTTCATTTTCGAGAGCGCCCCTTCGTCGAGCTGCGGGAAATGGCGGAAGAGCAGATCGCCGACGACGAAGCCGAGCACCGAGTCGCCGAGGAACTCGAAGGTTTCGTTGTGGCGGACTTCGCTGTCTTTCGCCTCGTGCGAGTAGGACTTGTGCGTGAGCGCGCGGCGCAGCAGATCGCCGCTCTGGAAGGTGTAGCCGATGCGCTGTTCGAAGTCGGAGAAGTCGTTTGCCAACGGCGGCAAGTATAGCGGGTCCCCTCGTCAGCCCTCGCTCGGGATGACACCTCGGCCAGAAATGACAAACGCCGCGAATTGTTTCGCGGCGTTTGCTTGGCCGAGCCTTCCGGCTGCCTACGAGGTTAGCTGTCGGATTCGGGCTGGAAGCCCTACCAGCTTCTGGCTGGATTCACCCCGGACGGTGGCAAGCCGTCGCTATGTTGGTTCCCCCGTTCCTCGGCGCCGAGGATTAGGCGGCAAGGCCGCCACCATAATGGCGACGGGAGCGAGTGTACGCGGGTCTCGCGCCATGTCAACGGGAATCAACGGATGAGGGCGGCACGAGACCGTTCATCATCGATTCTCCTGCCGCGTTGGTCTTGTGACGCACGCCCCTACCCGAGCAACTCCTGCAATGCCTTCGGCGCGGTGTCGATGGCTTCGTTCAGGCGATCGGCGTCCTTGCCTCCGGCCTGAGCGAGATCCGGTTTGCCGCCGCCTTTGCCACCGACGATCGGGGCGAGTTTGGCGATGAGGGTGTTGGCCTGGACGCGATCGAGCAGGTCCTTCGTGACCGCAGTCAGGAGAGTCACCTTTCCATCGGTCGCGCTGCCGAGGACGACGACGCCGCTCTTGATCTTCGAGCGGAGCTCGTCGGCGAAGTTGCGGAGGTCGCCGCCGCTCAGTTCATCCACGCGGCGGGCGATGAGCTTCACGCCCGACACTTCGGCGAATTCGGCGGATGACGACGTGGTTGCGCCGCCGCCCGAGGCGAGACGCACCTTCAGCTGCTTCAGTTCTTTTTCGAGCTGCTTCTGCTTTTCCTGCAGCGAACGCACATACGACGGCAGCTCGTCGAGTGTGACGTTTGCCTGCGAGGCAAGCGTCGACGTCGCGTCGTCGAGCTTCTGGAAAAACTCCAGTGCGCCGCGGCCGGTCAGCCCTTCGATGCGCCGCACGCCTGCAGCGAGCGAACGATCGCTGACGATCTTGAAGATGCCGATGTCGCCGGTGCGATTGACGTGGCAGCCGCCGCAGAACTCGCGCGAGTAATCGCCTGCGGAGACGATGCGCACCATCTCGCCGTATTTTTCGCCGAACATTGCAACAGCGCCGCTCTGCTTTGCTTCGGTGATCGGCACGACCTTCTTCGTCACTTCGAGATTCGCGCGCACGCGCTCGTTCACCTGATCTTCGATCTGTTTGATCTGCTCGTCGGTGAGCGGCTGGTGATAGGTGTAGTCGAAGCGCAGACGATCGGGCGCGACGAGCGAGCCCGCCTGCTGCACGGCCGGCCCGAGGATGTCCTTGAGCGCTTTGTGGAGCAGATGGGTGGCGGTGTGATTGGCGGTCGTATCGAGCCGCACCGGGACCGGCACCGACGCTTTCACCTTCATGCCGACGGAAAGAAATCCATCCTCGACGTGCACGCGCGACACCGGCAGATCGGTGCCTGCAGCTTTCGCGGTCGTGACGACGGTGGCGCGTCCGCCATCCCACACGAGCGTGCCGCTGTCGCCGATCTGACCACCCGACTCGGCATAGAACGGCGTCGGCGAAAGCACCACTTCTCCTTCGCTGCCGTGATGCAGCGTCTCCACGATCTCGCCGGCGATGACGATGGCCTTCGCTTCCGATTCGACGTCGGTGAGCTGTTCATAGCCGACAAACTCGACCGGGCCGGTTTTCTGGGCAATCTGCGCGAACGTCTCCGCGTCGGCCGACATCTGGAACTTGCCCGCCGCCTTCGCCTTCGCGCGCGCGTCAGACATCATCTGTTCGAAGCCGGCGCGATCGAGCGTGACGCCTTCGTCTTCGGCGAGCTCGCCGATGAGATCGACCGGAATGCCGAAGGTGTCGTAGAGGCGGAACACTTCCGCGCCGCCGAGGATCGTTTCGCCGCGGCGGCGGACATCGTCAAGAACCTGACCAATGCGCTCCATGCCGGTGGTGAGTGTGCGCGAGAAGCGCTCTTCTTCCGACTCGAGCGTCTTGAGGATCGCCTCACGACGCTCGCGCAGTTCGGGATAGGCATCGCCCATCGCCTCGACCACGCTGTCGACGAGATTGGTCAGCAGCACCGCGTTCGGCAGCTTGCGTCCGAAGCGGATTGCGCGGCGGATGATGCGGCGCAGCACGTAGCCGCGCCCTTCATTGGACGGAATGACGCCGTCGCTGATGAGGAACGACGAGGCGCGGGCGTGATCGCAGAGAACGCGCACCGCGGTGTCGAGATCGCTGTCCATGTCGGCGGTGTATTGGTGGCCGCCGATGCGTTCGATCGTCGTCTTGATCGGCGCGAAAAGATCGATGTCGTAATTCGTGTGCGTCTTCTGCAGCACCGACGCGAGTCGCTCGAGACCTGCGCCGGTGTCGACCGACGGCGCCGGCAGCGGATGGAGCACGCCCTCTTCGTCGCGGTTGTACTGCATGAAGACGAGGTTCCAGATCTCCATCGTGTCGTCGCCGGGGCCGTTGACGAGCTCCGGAACGTTCTTCGACAGGTCGTCGCCGCGGAAGTAATGGATCTCCGAGCAGGGTCCGCACGGACCGGTGTCGCCCATCTGCCAGAAGTTGTCCTTCTTGCCGAAGCGCAGCACGCGCGAGGGATCCGCGCCCACCTTCACCCACAACGCCGCCGCTTCTTCATCGGCCGGCACTTTCTCGTCGCCTTCGAAGACGGAGAACCAGAGGCGCTCGGGATCGAGACCGTAGACCTTCGTGATCAGTTCCCACGCGAAGCGGATCGCGTCTTCTTTGAAGTAGTCACCGAACGAGAAGTTGCCGAGCATTTCGAAGAACGTGTGGTGGCGCGCCGTGCGGCCGACGTTCTCGAGATCGTTGTGCTTTCCACCCGCGCGAACGCATTTCTGCGAGGTCGTGGCGCGCGAGTAATCGCGCTGCTCGCGGCCGAGAAATGTGTCCTTGAACTGGTTCATCCCGGCGTTGGTGAAGAGCAGCGTCGGATCGCCCGCCGGAACGAGCGAGGAGCTGGCAACGCGCCGGTGGCGGTTGTCTTCAAAGTATTTGAGAAAAGCTTCGCGGATTTCGGATGTGGTGAACAACGGTGGTCTCCCTGCGGTGCGAATTGAAAATTGAAAATTGAAAAATCGTAAAGGTTGGATCGAGCTGCCGTGCCACTCTCGCGAGGCGCTCTCTTTCAATTTTCAATTTTCAATTTTCAATTTGAGATTTCGGACGGCGTCCGAAATCTGGCCGGCATCGTAACCTTGATTCAACAGATAAACCGTGAGTTTGTTTCGCCCCTCACTGGTATTCAGGAACTCCGCACCGTGGCGGCGCACGAGGACGCGCGCGCGCTTCGCGCAGAGCTCTTCGAGCGACACCCGCTCGCGCTCTTCGTCGATGTTCTCGGCGACCGCCTGCGCCGCCTTGGCGTCATCGACCCCCGCCGCCTGCAACTCGCGCAGAATCCGTCCGCGGCCGACGCGTTTGTTCGCACGCGTGCGAACGAACGCACCCGCAAATCGTTCGTCATCGAGCCACTTCTCGCGACGCAACCGCTCAATTGCTTTATCGATCGCAGCAGGCTCGTACTTTTTGGACCGCAGTTTCCGGCGCAGCTCCGCCTCACTGTTGAAGCGGTAGTTCAGGATGCGCATCGCTGCGGTGTACGCGTCGACCATTTGGTGTGAGGGGACGACGG
>JALYOB010000744.1 GCA_030857085.1 Acidobacteriota bacterium
GCCGATTGCACGCCTCACCCCAAACGCCCAACGCCCAACGCCCAGCGCCAGCGCCGCGGCATCGCCGCCGCGCTTACAATCCCGCCTCATGCAGCTCCCGCTGATCGCGCTCGTCTTTCTCGTTCTCATCGCGCTCGCATACCGGCTGTATGGCGGATGGATTTCGCGGCTCGTGAGGCTCGATCCGGCGGCGCCGACGCCCGCGCATGAGCTGCAGGACGGCGTCGATTTCGTTCCCACGAAACGCTTCTATCTGTTCGGCCAGCATTTCTCCGCCATTGCCGCCGCGGGTCCGATTGCGGGTCCGATCATCGCCTGTCAGGAATTCGGCTGGCTTCCCTGTCTCCTCTGGATCGGCCTCGGCGTCGTGCTGATCGGCGCGGTGCACGACTTCATGGCTCTCGCGGCGTCCGTGCGCCACGGCGCGCGCTCGATCGCCGACATCACCCGCGAGCACCTCGGCGCACGCGCCGGCGTGGCGATGATGGCCTTCATCTGGCTCGCGCTCGTCTACGTCATCGTCGCCTTCGCCGACATCACCGCCTCCAGCTTCGTCACCGGCAGCGAGGAGCTCGCATCCGCCGCCACCAACTTCCATCCCGGCGGCGCGGTCGCGGCAGCGAGCGTCTTCTATCTGCTGATGGCCGTGCTGATGGGATTCGTGCAGCGCTTTCTCAATCCGCCTCTGTGGCTCCTCACGGTCATCTTCGTTCCCGCAACGGGCGTGATGGTGTGGCTCGGGACGAAAGTCTCGACGTACTTCATCCTCGACGCGAAATGGTGGGCGCTGCTGATTCTCGCGTATTGCTGCGTCGCCTCGATGGTGCCGGTCTGGTCGCTCCTCCAGCCGCGCGGCTATCTCGGCGGTTTCGTTCTCTACTTCGCCCTCGCTATCGGCATCATCGGCATCTTCTTCGGCGGGTACGAAATCAAGCAGGCTGCCTTCAAAGGATTCGACAGCGGCAAGGCGACAGGGCTGCTCTTCCCGTTCCTCTTCGTCACGATCGCCTGCGGCGCATGCTCCGGCTTCCATGGCCTCGTCTGTTCGGGCACGACGTCGAAGCAGATCGATCGCGAGCCCGACGTCGCCGCGGTCGGCTACGGCGGCATGCTCGCCGAGGCGTTCGTTGCGCTGATTGCGATGGTGACGGTGATGATCGTGGCCCAGGGCGATCTGAAAGGCCTCAAGCCCGGCACGATTTACGGCAACGGCATCGGCAACTTTCTGACGTTGATCATTGGCGAGAAGCACCGCAATTTCGCGATCACGTTCGGTGCGATGGCGTTCTCCACCTTCGTCTTCGACACAGTCGACGTCTCCACCCGCCTCGGCCGCTACATCGTGCAGGAGCTCTTCCGCTGGCAATCCCGCCTCGGCGCATGGGTAGGAACGTTTCTCACCGTCGCCCTGCCGATGTACTTCATCGCGTTCGCTCCTCCGGGAAGCTGGGTGAAGTTCTGGACTCTGTTCGGCGCCTCGAATCAGCTCCTCGCCGCGCTGACATTGCTCGCGATCACGGTCTGGCTGCACCAGCGCCGCCAGCACATCGCCTTCACGCTTCTGCCGATGCTGTTCGTGCTCGTGACGACGCTCTATGCCCTCGTGAAACTGACGATCGCGAACTTTTCCGGAGCGATCGTCGATCCGGTGGCGATGGTGAACGGCCTCACATCCGCGGCCCTCATCGCGCTGGCGCTCTATCTCGTTTTCCGCGCGATCGTCCGCGTCCGAAACGAGAAGGCGGTGGCGGTCCCGGCCTGACGCACGATTGACGTTCCGCGAAAAATCGTGAATAAGGCCGTTTACGTTGAGCGCAAAAGAGAACTCCGCCCTCGTCTTCGCGAAGAATTTCTTCAAAAACCCGCGCATGCTCGGGTCTCTCATCCCGAGTTCGCGCTTCCTGATCGCGCAACTGCTGCGTGACGTCGACTGGCAGAAGGCACGCGTGATCGTGGAGATCGGCCCGGGGGTCGGGACGATTTCGGCCGAGATGCTCAAGCGCATGCGCCCCGACGCAACGCTGGTGACGCTGGAGATCAATGAGGATTTCGTCCGCCATCTCCGCACGTCGTTCGACGACCCCCGCCTGCGCGTGATTCACCGCTCGGGCGCGGACATCCGGGAAGTGCTGCGCGAGCTGAATCTCCCGCAAGCGGACTACGTCGTCGCCGGCATCCCCTTCAGCATTCTCACGGACGAGCTGCGCATGGCCGTGCTCCGCAATTGCTACGACGCGCTCGTCACCGGCGGGACGATGCTGGTGTATCAGTTCTCGTCCAAAGTCCGCGGCGATCTCGAGAAGCTCTACCGCAACATCGATCGCGGCTACGAGCTCCGCAACGTCCTCCCCGCGCACGTCTTCCGCTGCCGGAAGAGCTAGGAGAGACGACGG
>JALYOB010000295.1 GCA_030857085.1 Acidobacteriota bacterium
TTTTTGGAGGGCGGCGACGCCAGTCGCCGCTTTGACTGGGGGGCTGTGCTCTGGCGAGACGGAGAAGGTCCTTCGCTTCGCGCAGGATGACACGCGAGGGTGTCATTCCGTGCCGCGCAGACGGCACGGAATCCCCTGCGTCGAGCATGCATTCGCCTGTCGGAAGGGGATCCCGCGCTTCGCGCGGGATGACACCGAGACGCAGGGGGTCCTTCGCCGTCTCCGCGGCTCAGGATGACGGCAGGCCCCTCCGCGCCAGAATGAACGCCCCCTTCCCCACGTTTTCCGAACGTCGTGAAGCGCCTTCTCCTTTTCTTCGTTCTTCTCTCCTTCTCCGCGCGGGCGGCGACGGTGCAGGAGGATTTGCGTGCGGCGCAGCAGCTGGCGTGGCAGAAGAAATTCGGGGAGGCCGAGGCGGTGTATCGCCGCGTCCTGGCGCGGGAGCCCCGCTCGCGTGCAGCGGCCCTCGGCCTCGGGCAGGTTTTGTTGTGGGAGCAGCGCTACGATGATGCGACGCGCGTCTATCGCGAGCTGCTCGACCGCGCCAGCAACGACCTCGACGCGCGAAGAGGGCTCGCCACGGCCGAATACTGGAGCGGCGATTTTCGTGCGGCGCAGCGCGACTATGAGGCGGTATTGCAGGCGCGGCCGAATGACGAAGAAGCGCGCAGGGCGCTTGCGGAAATCGCGAATACGACCGTCCCGACGTTCGCATCCGGGGCGACGCTGACCAGCGACGACCAGCCGATGCAGCGGACCAACGTCAGCGCGTCGGCGACTTTCTTCTCCGATCCGCTGACGAAATGGACTGCGTCCGCGGGGACGTATTTCCTCAGCGCGCGCTCTCTCGGCTTCGGATCGGCGACCGCGCCGTTTGCGTCGATCGCCGGCAGCACCACCTTTCCGTCCGTCCGCCTACGCGCAGGTGCGTCGTTGCGGACGTTCCGCTTTCCGGACGGAAAGACGCAGCCGTCAGGCGGCATTTCTCTGTCGCGCGGCGCGCTGACGTTCGAAATCGATCGCCACGAATTGCTCTATACCGCTTCGTCCATTGACGCGCATCCGAGCGAGACGGTTGCCTCATTGCGCTGGAATCGGGAGCGGGACGGCGCGTCGTCGGCGGCGGCCGTTCATGCAATTCGCTATTTCGACGGGAACGATGGCCTCGCGGCTGACGCATATCACCTCATGCGCATTGTCCGTCGCGGACGCGCGTCCGTTTCCCTCGGCGCGGCCACTTCGTATCGCGACTCGGACGAAAGCCGTTTTGGCCTCATCGGAGCGTCGGCCTCGGCGCGTGGCGCAGGCACATACGCGTATTCATATGAAGCGCGCTACGAGCCGTACTGGACTCCGCGCGAGCTCTTCGAAGTGCGCGGCATCGTCGCCGCGACTGTGCCGATCCAGCGTGCGACGTTGAACCTGCACGCGGACGGCGGCTGGGCCCAGGATCGCGATCTTGTGTTCGGTCCATCCAGCGGCACGTCACCGCTCGCGCCTCTGTTCCCATTGCCGATCGAAGTGCGCCGCACGTTTCGCCCGTGGCGCATTGCGGCCGATTTCACAATGCCGCTGCCGAACGCGCTCGCATTGACCATTGGCGCCGAGCGTCAGTCAACCGCGTTCTATCGGGCGATCACTGTGCACGCCGGCGTGAGCGGCCGTTTCTGATGAGCAGCGATTCGGAGCTTTTCCGTCATCGCCGCGCCGCTCCCGTCACCACCACCTCCCGCATCCTCCTCGGCACGCTGATCTTTTTCGGCGTACAGAGCGTGGTGCTGTTCGCATTGTGGTGGTTCCGTTCCGAGCATGTCAGCAATCGCACCTTGTTCGTGCTGCTCTCGGCTGCGGTCTGGTACGGCGTGTTTCGCATGCTCGTCGGCTGGTACAACGACTTTCATCTCGAGCAGCCGCCAGAGAAATCAGCGCCGGATGGACTGTCGGTGGCGATCTTCACGACCTCCTCGCCCGGCGAGCCTTACGAGATGTTCGTGCGCACGCTCGAAGCTGCAGGCGCCATCACATACCCGCATACGACCTATCTGCTCGACGACACGCGCGACCCCCGCTTTGCGGAGCTCGCGCGCGAAACGGGAGCGGTGCATCTGGAACTGGTCGGGCTTCCCGGCGCGAAGGCGGGAAAAATCAATGCGGCACTGCAGCGGACGTCGGAGGAGTTCGTTCTCGTGCTCGATCCCGACCATGTCCCGTTCCCGAATTTCTTCGAGCCGGTTCTCGGGCATTTCGGCGATCCGGCAGTGGGATTCGTGCAGGTGGCGCAGGCGTATTACAACCAATCCGCCTCCTTCGTCGCGCGCGCGGCCGCGGAACAGACGTATGCGTTTTATGGCCCGATTCTCCAGGGGATGCATGGCACCGGCACGGCCGTGGCCATCGGCGCGAATTGCACGTTCCGCCGCAATGCACTGGAATCGATTGGCGGACACGGCATAGGACTGGCGGAGGATCTCGTCACCTCCATTCGCCTGCACGCGGCCGGGTGGAAGTCGGTCTATGTTCCGGAAATTGTCGCGCGTGGCCTCGTACCCGAGGATCTCGGGTCGTTTCTCAAGCAGCAGTTGAAATGGGCGCGCGGCGTTTACGACGTCCTGTTTCGCGAATATCCGCGCGCGTTCCGGCGGCTGACGTTGCATCAGAAACTGTCGTATCTGATGATCGGCACGTATTACCTGGTCGGCGTCACGACGCCCATTTATCTCCTCATCCCGGCGCTGTATTTGTGGACGGGCGTGCAGCCGGCGGCGATGTTCCTCAGCGAATATCTGCAGCACGCGCTGCCGGTGGGAATTTTCGGCGCGCTGATCTATCGGTATGCGCAGAAGTGGCTGTGCGATCCGCCGCGCGAGCGCGGCTGGCATTGGCGCGGGATGCTGCTGAAAGTCGGCTCGTGGAGCGTGTTTCTCAAAGGACTGCTCCTCGCAATCCTCGGCGTGGCTGTGCCGTATGTGCCGACGGCAAAGTCGCGGCAGACGGGCAATTTCTGGCGTCTGGCGGCCGTTCCGCTGACCGTGAGTTTCGCCTCGCTGGCGACGCTGATCGCGGTCCTCATCCGCAGGTTGTGGTTCATGCCGGAAGCGGAGGTTCGGATCACGACCGAAGTTGCGGCGGGCATGGGCGCGTTTCTGATGATCAATGTGGGATTCATGAGCGGCCGTCTGTATGCGGCGTGGAAGGATCGCGCGCGATGACGCGCCGGCGCTATCAGCTCGCCTTCTTCGCGCTCGGCTGGCTGCTGTTAGGCGGGATTCTGCTGCAGCGCGGCATGAACGGCGTTTTCGGACGCGCGTTCGCAGCGGTGCGCAACGACCTCGCGTCCATTGGTCAGTCGATGTCCGATCGCGAGGCCGATGCGCGTGCGCGCGTGCAGCCGCATTCGCGCCGCGAGGACGTCGCGCGCGTGTATCCGGCGCTCGACGCGGCAGCGCTGCGCAATCCGTCGCGCGTGTTGTATGGCGCCTATGACGGCGCGCTGCCGGACTCGTTCAGCGGCATTACCGCATTCGAGAACCAGATCGGCGAGCCGTTCGCGATCGTGTCGTTCTATCAGGCCTGGGGCGATCGCGCGGATGAAGCAGAATTTCCGTTGCGTCCCGTCTCCACCATCGACCGCCTCGGCTCGATTCCGATGATCACCTGGGAGCCGTGGGTCAAGGATTTCGATTCCGGGTTGCGGCCCAATCTGCCGCCGCCGGCGGAGCGCGAATACGCAAGCCTCACCGCGATTGCGCGCGGCGATTACGACTTTTACATCTCCCGCTGGGCCGCCTCGGCCGCGCAATACGGCAAACCGATCTTCCTCCGCTTTGCGCACGAGATGAACGATCCTTATCGTTATCCGTGGGGTCCGCAGAACGGCAATCGTCCGGACGATTTCATTGCGGCGTGGAAGCATGTGCATCTCGTGTTTCAGAAGATGAATGCGACCAACGTGTTGTGGGTCTGGTCGCCGCACATCTCGATGCCGTGGTTCGAGTATTACTACCCGGGCGATGAATGGGTCGACTGGATCGGGACGGGCGTTCTCAATTACGGGGACGCCGCACCCTGGTCGCGCTGGTGGTCCTTCCATCAGATCATTGAGAAAGCCTATCCCGCGCTCCTGAAGCTCAAGAAACCGATCATGATCACGGAGTTCGGCAGCCTCACCAGCGGCGGCGACGCGGCACAGTGGTACGAGCAGGCGTTCCGCGACATGCGCGAAAAATATTCGGCGGTGCGTTCGGTGGTGTTCTTCAATCAGACGCATGACGTGACGCTTTCGGCGACGCCGCTCAACTGGAGCCCGTTGCAGGACACGCGTGCGGCGCGCGCGGTGGCGACGGCGGTGCGATGAAACGAGCTTTCTTTCTTGCAGTGGCGCTGTTCGCGACGTTCGCTGCACACGCTGCGACGATCAGCGGGACGGTGGTCAATGAGGCGGGTGCGCCGTTGCCGTCGATGACGGTGGCCGCATATACGCTGAGCGGAACATTGCAGGCGTCCGGTGCGACGACCGCGAGCGGTACGTATGCATTGACGCTTCCGGCGGGTGCCTATCACCTGCTCGCCTACGATCCGGCGGGCAGTTACGCCACCTCATTCTATGCGGACGCGGAGTCGTTCGAAACGTCAGTTGCACTGACGGTGAGCGCGTCGCAGAATCTCACCGGGATCCATGTCCGGCTCGTGCGCGCGGGCTTTGTTGCAGGGAAGGTGGTTTCATCGTCTGGCGCGCCGCTGGTGAACGTCACTGTCGCGGCGTACAACGCGTCCGGAACGCGGCGCGGATTCACCACGACCAATGCGAATGGCAATTTCACGCTCGCACTGCCGCCGGGCAATTACCGCATTGCCGCGTATGACGTAGCGCTGAATTACGCCACGACCGTGCTGCCGAATGCGCTCGCGATTGCGCAGGCGCAAACGTCCGTTGTCAACCTGATCCTCGTTCCTGCGGCGAAACTCTCGGGACGGATTTCCGATCGCGCGACGAATGCGCCTCTGGCGAACATGCACGTCGTGGCGTATGCCGCGGACGGCACTGTGGCGGGGGAGGCGTTCACGGGCTCGGACGGCCGTTATGCGCTGGCCGCGCGTCCCGGTGCGTTGCGCGTGGTGGTGGACGATCCGGCGGGTGTGTACGCCACGACGTATATGCCGGACGCGGAGTCGTTCTCGACCGAAACGCCGTTCAATGCCGCCGCTGGTCAGTCGCTCACGATCGACGCGACGCTCGTGCGCGGAGGTCGTCTGGCGGGCCGCGTCACGGCGCGAGCAAATGGAACGCCACTGGCCGGGATCACCGCGGTCGCATACAACGCGAGCGGGACCATCCGCGCGTTTGCGACTACAGACGCGAGCGGCGCATATTCGATCGTCGTGCCGCCGGGTGATTATCGTGTGGGCGTCTTCGACACCGCGCTCGTGTACCTGCCGCAGTTTTATGCGAATGCGACGCAGTTCGCAGTCGCGAACGTGGTGCACGCGGGGTCTTCGCAGAACATCGGCGGAATCGATTTTTCGCTCGTGCAGGGGGCGCGGATTACCGGACGCGTGACCGCCGCCAATGGTGCGGTGATTCCGGGTGCAACGGTGGCGGCGTATGACGTCAATGGGCGTCTGATCGCGTCAACGACCGCGGATGCCTCAGGCAATTACGTGTTGCTGCTCGCGCCGGGCAGTGTGAAGTTGCTCGCGTTCGACTCGGCTCTTCAATACGCGACCGGTTATTACCTCGGCGCAACGACCTTCGAGTCGACGCAATCGCTGACGCTGTTCGAAGGCCAGCCGATCACGGCCGACTTCGCGCTCCCCGCCGCCGGACGGATCAACGGCACAGTGACCGACATCGCGACGCGAGCGCCGCTCGCGGGGATGCACGTCATTGTGTACGACGCATCGTTCGCCCGCATCGCGGACACGTTCACCGACGCCGGCGGCACCTTCCGCGTGGCCGCTCCCGCAGGCACATACTCCGTCGCCGCCGCCGACGACGCGCATCGGTACAGCCCCGCGTTTTACGCGGGGACGGTCACGTTGTCCGCGGGACAGGAAGTGGGGCC
>JALYOB010000745.1 GCA_030857085.1 Acidobacteriota bacterium
GTGCAGCACGTCGCGGTCATAGACGAAGTTGGTCAGCGTGATCGTGCGCCCGTCCGGACGCGCCGCGCGCAACGCGGTATACGTCGGATCGGACGCGGCAAAGGCGAACGTCGAAATGAATAGACAAAGAACGACTGCAATCGGCACAAGAGCCGGACGGCGCATGGAGTATGAGCTTCCTTTCAGCTGATTCGGACGATGCTGGAAGGTAGCACAAAATAAGTGAGGCGTGTCTGCAACGAGAGCGAGAGCACCCGTAGAAGCGCATGCGGTCTCGCCTGCGGGCGCGTTAGGTCAGGCCGCAGAGTGGATCAGCCGTACTTCGCCAGGCAGCATTTCGCGCAGCGCAGACATCGCCTGTGGAAGCAACGGTGCGATGTGCTCGAGCCGATTCGACGGCGCCACGAAGACGATGATGCGGAGCTTCGACCCCGAAAGATTCTGCTGGTGACGCAGACTCTGATCGGCCGTGAGAAACGCTTCGAAGCCGGCACTCTCGGCCAGCCGCAACAACGCGCCGTTCTTCGTTTTCGACCACCCTTGCTGCGGCACCGTCACAGCTTCGAAGCCGGGCATGTGACGGCGAATCCGTTTCGGAAGCGACTCGTCAACGAGAACCAGCAAGTGTCACCAACGCCTCCTGCGCAAGCTCGAGCGCCGCGATCGCCTGCTCGCGCGTGACGGAAGGGAAGTCGTCGAGGAAGACCTCGATCGAATCGCCCGCCTCGAGATAGTCGATCAGGTTCTTGAGCGGAACTCGCGTTCCGGCGAATACGACCGCTCCGCCCTGGACGTCCGGGTCCGATGTGATGACTTGCTCGACGGTCACACTCACATGTTACGCGTACACAGCCAGCGCGGGCGAGGCGCTCCGCGTTCCGTCAGTCCGTCGCCTCCATCTCGATGCCGAGGTACATGAGCGTCGGGTCGGTGCGGGAGAAGAAGATCGAGTTGATACCGTCGTAGTCGCTGTGGGTGAGCGTCGATGCGCGCGTTTCCGCGTCATAGCGGAACAGATCCGTGCCGTAGTTGAAGATGTGGGTGCCGAAGACGAAATAGAGCACGTCTTTGCGGAACGGGTGGGCGGCCATGGTCGGGCCGTTGATCAGCTTCACGCCGGGCGCCTCGTCGATCACGCGACGATAGGTCGCGCCGCCGTCGCCGGACAGATAGATGGAATTGGGCACCGACCTCCCGTCGCACGCCGCGACAGGGAAAACCGCGGGGAAATCGGGCCGCGCGGTTACATTTCGCGCGCAACCGCCAGAATCTCGTCGCGAATGGCCTCACGCTGCGCCGCAAGACGCGCGTAACCGGTGCGGCGAAACATCCGATGACGCACCGCGCGCAGCTCGCCGATCACGTCATCGAGATCTTCGAACACGCGCAACGCGAGATACGCGAGAAACGGCAGCACGATCGCCGTCGCGACGCCGAGCAGCGCGTTCGAGCGCATGCCGATCCAGATCGCGATGGCGACATACGTGAGCGGATAGAGCAGCAGTGCGCCGAGGAACTTCATCGTCGCGACGACGTTGCTCTCCCCTTTCGACAAGCGGGACGCGAGAAAGCCCACCAGGCGATACGTCGGATAGCTGACCAGCGCGCCGATGCACGCGAGCGGCAACAGCACGAGGAGACGCAGCACGCGCAGCACGTCGATGCGCGGACGCAGCTCGTGCACGCCGAGGTGCGCACGGTCGAGCTCTGCTTCGAATTGAGTGATCTGCGCCTGCAGCCGCTGCAACCGGTCGACGTCGCGCGTACAGAGATAGTGATAGCCGTCGATGAAGCGGCGGCGGATGTCGAACTCCTGCGCGAGCGGCTGCTTTTCATCGCCGGTGAAAATCGCCTCCGCGCGTGCGATCAGCGACAGCGCGGTATGCGAATCCGCCTGCAGCGTGACTGCGTCCAGTCCTGCATCGATGGCTGCAGTCAGTCGTTCGACTTCATCCGCGGGAGGCTCGCCCTCGATCGCCTGCACCGGCTGCACGCGCAACGGCTCGCCGAAGATCACCAGAGCCGAGCTGCGAAACACATGTTTGGCCGTGTAATAGATGCCGGTCGGCACGACCTGCAATGCCGCCACGTCCGCGCCTAACGCGATGCGTGCAGCGCCGGTCTTCAGCGCGCGCAATTGCGGATCGTCGTGCGTCGTGCCTTCGGGAAAAATGGCGATGCTGCCGCCGCGGCGGAGGAGCTCGCGCGAGAGGCGGAACGTCTCCGCGTTCGAGCCGCTGGTGTTGTCCTGCTTGCGGTAGACGGGAATGGTGTCGAACACGCGCACGAACCACCCGATGAGCGGATAACGCAGCAGCGGCGCTTTGCCGAGGAACGAGACGGGGCGCGGCGCGAAGCAGAGGAGAAACAGCGGATCGACGAGCGC
>JALYOB010000296.1 GCA_030857085.1 Acidobacteriota bacterium
TGGCGGCCATCTGGTCGGTCATTGCCTCGCTCAGGTACGTGCGGCCGGCGGCGACACGCTCGATTGCCGCGAGCAGTTCTTCCGGAGGGCGGTCTTTCTGGATGTACCCCGACGCCCCCGCGCGGATCGCCGCCAGCGCGTAATGCTCCTCGGCATACATGCTGAGGACGAGCACCGGCAGGTTGGCGCGCGTGGCGCGGATCTGCGACAGAACGTCGATGCCGCTGCGGTCGCGCAACGAGACGTCGAGGACGAGCACGTCCACCTCTTTCACCCGCAGCAGCTCCAGCAACTGCTCCGCGCTCTCCGCCTCCGCCACGACCGTCCAGCCGCCGCGCGTGGCGATGATCTGCTGCAGCCCGCGACGCACGATCGCATGGTCGTCCGCGATGATGATTCTCATTGCGAAGCTCCCGCCGGCATGCGAACCGAGACGACGGTGCCGCCGTTCGCGCCGCGATGCACATCGACCGTACCGCCGTGCGCATACGCGCGTTCGCGCATGCCCACCAGACCGAGCGACGAAGCGGCGAGCTGCTCGTCGGTGATGCCGCGGCCATTGTCGGCAATCTCGAGCAGCACCGCGTCGTCGCGCAGTTCGACGCTCACGCGCACGAGCGTCGCGCCGGAGTGACGGGCCACGTTCGTGAGCGATTCCTGCACGATGCGATAGAGCGCGGTTTTCAGATCGCGGCTGATCTTCACATCGGGCGGATCGAACGCGATCGTCGCGTCGATGCCGAAGCGTTTGCGCAAGGTGGCGAGCTCGATTTCCAGCGCGGCGCGGAAGCCGACGTCGTCGAGAATCGCCGGCCGCAACTCCGTCGCAACGCGGCGCACTTCCACGATCGTTTCGTCGATCAGCGTGATCATCGAATCAATCGCCGCGCGCGCCGCATCCTGGTCGCCGATCTTGCGCGGCAGCAGCGCGGCTTCCATGCGTAAGGCGGTGAGCCGCTGTCCGAGCTCGTCGTGCAGCTCGTGCGCGATGCGGCGGCGCTCTTCTTCCTGCAGGTGATTGAGGCGAACGGAAAGGCGGCGCAGTTCTTCGTGCGAGACGCGCAATGCTTCTTCGTCGCGGCGGCGATCGGTGATGTCGAGCGCGAGGTTCATCGCGCCGACGATCTCGCCGTCCGCGCTACGCAGCGGCTCGACGCGATTGTCGTAGGTGCGGCCGCGATACGTCCCGATGTACGAGCCCGAGTCGCCGCCCAGCGCGGCAGCAATCGTCTGCATCGCCGGTCCTTCCGCAGAGGCGACGTCGGTGAGAGGTCTTCCTTTGCTCGAATCGGCGGTTGCGCCGAGCACGCTCAGTCCTGCGCCCTGGAGGGAGGTGAACCGCATGTCGCGATCGACCGTCCAGAGAATCGCCGGCATCTGATTGAGCATCATCGTGAGCGTGCGATCGCGCTCGGCGAGCTGATGCTCGGCATAGCGGCGGGCGACGATCGCCTCACACAACGCGACGACCGATTGCAGCGGATAGAGATCGGTCTCTTCGAGCGGCTCGTCGCGCGTGAAGGCAGACAGTACGGCCGGCGAGCCGACGCCACGGATCGCGATCGCCGCGACCCAGCGCATGCCGAGCGCGCGCAGGTGCGGCGCGCGGGCGAGGTCAGTGTCGGTCAACATGTTGACCACCGGCTCGCGCTGCGAGAGTGCGTGCGCGTAGAACGTGTCGCGCGTGTTGTCGATGCGTCCGGTCGGTTGCGGTGATTTTCCCCAGCCGAAGGCATGCGTCACGACGAGCGAGTCGTCGATCATGCGGGCGAACTCGGTGTAGTCGGCCTGCATGGCGGCGGCGAGATGTTCAACGGCCGCATCGCACACCTCTTCCACTGTCGCCTCGCGCGCGGCGCGGTGTGCGAATGCGGTGACGGCCGACGCTTCCTGCAGCCGCCGCCGTTCGCGTTCCTGCGCTGCTTTGCGCGCGGTGACGTCGCGCAGAACGGCGACGTAGCCGGTGAGCGCGTTCTGCGCGTCGCGCAGGGCCGTGATCACGACGTCCGCCCAGAATCGCCGGCCGCGCACGGCGCGCGAACAACTCTCGGTCGTGAAGCGGCCGTTCTCCGCAGCGAGCCGCAGAGGATCGGCCGCGCCGAAGTCGAGCAAGTCCGTCATCTGCGCATCGGTGAGCGACTCGCCGAGGAGCATCGTTGCGCCGCGGCTCGCATCGGTGATGCGGCCGTCCGCCGTCAGAAAGAGCACCGCGAAATCGGTGACGGTATCGAGCAGAATGCGCGCGCGCCCTTCGGCTGCCTGCACGCGCGCCTGGAGTGCATGCACCTCAGTGAGATCCTGCACGATCGCGACGGGGTAGACCACGCCGCCCGCCTGAATGCCGACGGTCGTGAGCAGCACGTCGAGGATCGTGCCGTCGCGCCGCACGCGCTGCGTCTGCATGACGTACCGTTCGCCGCGGTCCACACGGGGGCGGATGCCGCTGAGCTCATGTTCGCGCTCGGGCGGAACGGTCGGGATCGGATGGCCAAGCACTTCGTCAGCACTCCAGCCGAACGTCGCCGCTGCGGCGCGATTCCACACCACGACATTCCGCGCGGAATCGACAGCAACGATCGGGACCGGCGCGGCGTCGACCAGCAACTCGAAAAATCCCTCGACGGGATGAGCCGTAAGTCCTCCGCGTAACTACGGAATGCGCAGCAAACGAGGCGCCAGTTGCGAAAACAGGGATCAACAAAGGCACTACTGCATCACGTCTCGAATCGCACCGAGGAGCGCACTTCCTTCGTACGGTTTGAGGAGAAACGCGACGTGCGGCCGTTCGAGCAGCGACTCGAGCTTTGCGCGATCAGCATGCCCTGTCGAGAAGACGATCGGCAGATCGGGATGCTGCTCGGTCAGCGCGGCGTACACGCTCGTACCATCCATGTCCGGCAGTCCGACGTCGAGCACGACCACGTCCGGCTGAATTTCGCCGACGCGCTGCAATGCTTCGCGTCCGGTCGATGCCACTTCGACTTCCAGCCCTTCGAGCTCGAGCAGCGTGACGAGCCCCGTTGCAACGGTGGCGTCGTCTTCGACGAGCAGCACGCGGCTCGCGCCCGCAACGGCCGCCACTTCCTGCGCGATGTCGGCTGCGCGCACTTCGTAGCCTTCCGACAGCGGAATGAAGATGTGGAACGCCGTCCCTTCGCCCGGTTTGCTCTCGACGAAGATGTCGCCGCCGTGCTGCTGCACGACCTGATGCGTCACCGCAAGACCGAGTCCGGTGCCGTTCTTCTTCGTCGTGAACAGAGGCTCGAAGATGTGACGCTGCGTTTCGGGCGAGATGCCGCAGCCGGTGTCGCGCACGATGAAATGTGCGAACCGCTCGGGCCGCTCGACGAGGAACGGCAGCTGCGCCTGCGCAGGTTCGTGGCGCACGTCGATCGAGAGCGTGCCGCCGCCCGGCATCGCGTCGCGCGCGTTGAGGATGAGATTCGTGAAGATCTGCTGCAGCTGATTCGCGTCGCCGTCGATGTGCAGCCGCTCTTCGATCGATGACTGCAGTCGCACTGTTGGCGGCAACAGCGTGCGCGCTTCGAGGGTGATGTTCTCGACCCACGACGCGACGTCGAACGACGTGCGCACCGGTTGCGCAGGCTGGGTGAAGCGAAGGATGTCCTGCGTGATGCGGCGCCCCCGCTGCACGGCACGCGCGATGTGGTCGAGCGATGCGTGCACGTTTCTGCCACGGCGAATGACTTCGACGAACGGCGAGATGCCCATCAGCACGTTGTTGAATTCGTGAGCGATCGTTGCGGCGAGACGTCCGAGGCTCGAGAGGCGATCGGCTTGTTCGAGCTTTGCCTCGAGCTTGAGCCGCTCGCGAATGTCGCTGAAGCTGATGACGACGCCGAGGCGGATGCCGTTGTCGGTGATCGGCGCGGCGGAGTATTCGACCGGAATCGCGGTGCCGTCGGCCCGCCAGAACGTGCCGTTGCTCACGGTGCGCACTTCGCCGCTGCGCGCGACGGCGACGATCTGTCCGATCGCGGCGCGCTCGTCGCCGTTGATGAGCGTCTGCAGCGTTGCGCCGGTCATCTCGTCGCGATCGCGGCCGAGGATCTGTGCGGCCGCGCGATTGGACATCGTGCAGCGTCCCGCGAGGTCGACGGTGATGATGCCTTCGACGGTCGACTCGAGCAGCAGCTGCAGATTTCTCGTCAGTCTCTGCCCTTCACGCGCCGCCCTCCGCGCCTCGGTCACATCGCGCGCGAAGCCATACACCGCGGACGTCTGTCCGTTCTCGATCTTCGGAAAGGCGGTGACGTCGAGCAGCAACTCGCCATCGCGTCCGGCAATGCGCACTTCGGAGCTGAGGGGCTTCTGCTGTTCGAGGATCCGATGAAACAGATCGAGGACGCGCGGCGCATCGCCAGGCTCGATCAGTTCGACGAACGAGCGTCCGATCCAATGCTCGACGCTCCAGCCGGTGATGCTCGCGAAGGCCGCGTTGAGCGAGGAGAAGTGACCTTCGCCGTCGAGCGTGAAGATGATCTCGAGCGCGCCCTCGACCACTTCGCGATACCGCTCTTCGGAGGCGGTGAGCTGGTGGCGCGCGCGTTCGCGGTCGAGCGCGTCGGCGAGGATGTTCGCGAGCGATTGCAGGAACTCCGTGTCTGCGTCGGTGAATACAGTCGGGCGTTGCCAATGCGCGGTGAGCACGCCGAAGCGCGCACTCGAACTCGCGACCGGCACGGCCACGCCGCCGGCCATTCCGCCCTCGACTGCAGTGAGTGAAACGGGTGCGTTGTCGCGCAGCGCGCCGGCGATGCCGGGGTTCTCGTCGAGCGCGCTCGCAGGGTCTTCGTTCCAGCACTTGCCGGCGCGGTACTGCAGCGCGCCGGAGCTGCCGGTGGTCTGGAAGAGTAGGGTGTAGTCGACGTCGAGAACGTCGGTGATGACGCTGCACGTCGTCTCGATGGCGTCGTCGACGGAGCGGAGTGCGACGCGGCTCACTTCTGCGATCGCGCTCTGCTGCGCGGCGTGCGTGAGCAGTTGCTGATCGACGCGATCGCGTTCGACGGCCTGCGCGAGCACGGTGGCGATGGAGCGGAGGAAATCGACGTCGCCGCCGCTGAACGTGCGCGACCTGCGCGAATGCGCGCCGAGGACGCCCCAGGGGGAGAGGCGGCCGGTGCTGATCGGAACGGTGATGCCGCTGACCGCGCACTGGCGGCGAATGAAATCCGAAGGGGTGAAGCGCGTCTCCGTGTGCATGTCGTCGACGACGACCGGAGCGCCTGTGGCGATGGTGAGCGTCGACTGCGGAGCCGCAGTCGCGTCGAGCAGTCCCTCGGGCGCGGTGCCGTCCTGCCAGCCGGTGCCGCCGACGATGCGGAACATGCCGCCCGCGTCCTGCAGGATCTCGCACAACTCGACGTCGAGCAGGCGCGTGACGATCTCGGCGACGTCGACGAGCAGCGCGTCGATCGGTTGTCCGCTCAATGCGGCGTGACTGAGATTCGCAACCACGACCTGCTGCAGTGCGCGGCGCGTCAGTTCCTCTTCCTGCGCACGGGCATCGGTCATGTCCTGCACGAGGCCGACGATCTTGAGCGCGCGGCCATGCTCGTCGTGTACGAAACGGCCGCGGTCCTGCACGATGCGCACGTCGCCGGTCGGCAGGATGATGCGATGTTCGTCCGCGTACGGCTGCCCTTCTTCGGCGACGAGTTTGCGCACGCGGCGCACGTGCTCGCGATCGTCGGGATGCACGCGCGCATCGAGCAGTTCGAGGCGCGGCGGCGTGCCGGGCTCGAAGCCGAAGATGCGGCAGAACTCATCGGACCAGACGCGCTCGCCGGTCGTGAGATCGAGCTCGTAGCTGCCGATGTGCGCCATTCGCTGCGCTTCTTCGAGCTGCGCTTTCTGCGTGCGCAGTTGCGCTTCCTGATGTTTGGCGGCGGTGATGTCTTCGATGAGCCACACGAGTTGTTCGATGTGGCCGTCGTCGCTGGCGATCGGCGCGACGGAGACGGCGGTCCAGACATGCGTGCCGTCGCGGCGAACGTGGCGTTGCTCGAAGCGCTCGGGTGCGG
>JALYOB010000746.1 GCA_030857085.1 Acidobacteriota bacterium
GTCCACTTCACCGCTTTGCCGGACATCGGCGCGCCGAACAGATAGCGGCCGCTGATGCGGCCATTGAGCTGCGTGCCGGCAAGACTGCTGTCCGCGTTCAGCGTCGTGTCGACGCGGAAGTCGGGACGGCGATATGCCGCGACGAGAATCTCGCCGCCGACGGTGCCGCGATGATTCGCGGTCTTCGCCGAAACGCTGTACGTGCCGAGCGGCGCTTCGTTCGGAACGCGGAACGTCCATTCGGCGCTGCTCCACGCATTCACCGTCACGGTGCGCGTGTCGATCTCGGTGGAATGGGCGTCGAGCAGCACGATCGTCACTTTCGTCCCGGGCGCGAGCAGCTTCATGCCCTCCGGCGTGTCCGCGCGCGCGACGAGTTTGAAGTGCACTTCCTCGCCGAGTTTGTACACGCCGCGATCGGCGAAGATCGTTCCGCGCAGCTGCGGCTCGGCTTCCGACAGATTGAAGTCGGTGTTGAACTCCCAGGGCGAGATGCCTTCGTTCCAGTCGCTGCCGACGTACGCGACGTCGCCGTCTTTTTCGGCGATGACCACGAAGTGCAGTTCGCCGAGGGCTTGCCAGTCGCCTTCGTACTCTTCGTTTTCTTTCTTCTCTTTACTGCGGCGCAGATCGGTGTTCGGCGCGACGACGATGCCGTTCGCGTTCGTGGTGCCGCTCCAGAACACTTTGTTCTGGCGATCGCGAATTGAGACCGCGGCCCCTTCGACCGGACGTGCGTTGTCGAGGCGCGTCACGAGGATCACCGTGTTGCGCGGACTGTCCTTGACGCTGATGCCAAGGTTCGTCGCCTGGACGAGTGTGGAAACGGGACTCGGATCGACGACCGGCGATTTCGCGAACGCCTCTCCCGGCTGAATCGCGGCCCAGACCAGGCCCATGTTGTCGTCGCCGAGAATCGGTTTGAGATCGAGGCCGATCGCGGAGATCTTGTCGCGCGGCAACGAGAGCTTGCGCGTCTGCGGCGTCACCGGAGGAGCGACGTTGAAGCCCGACTCGCGCATGCGCAGCATCAGCGGCATCAGCTCTTCGAGCTTGAGCGGAGCGAGCCACTGCTTGACGGTTTTGAAGTTGCGCGCGTGAAACGGCAGCACCGGACCGCCGCTCGTTTCCCACACGCCATGTCCCGAGCCGAAGCTCACGAACGCGCTCTTCTGCCAGTACTCGATGGTGGCGGTGAAGACGTAGCCGAGTTTCTGGCCGTCGGACGAGGTGAGCGACGGATCGACGCGTACGCGATATCTGTGGCCGGGCGTGATCGTGAATCCGAGCTCGTCGAGCGAGTAGCCCCACGACGGAAAGTCGTAATCGGAGGTGACGTCTTTCGGTTTGACCGCCACTTCTTTCGCGGGATCGGTGACGTCGGTGAGGGTGATTGCTTTGCGCGCCGCGTCGAACGCGACGCCGCTCGAGGTGCGGAAGTTGATCGTGTTGCGCGACTCGGGATCGCACTTTTCGACGCAATCGATGCTGCTGACGAAGAACGTCGGCTCGAGCTCGATCGTGAACGTCTGCACGTTGCCCGGTGCGGCGTGGCCGGGCGACTGTGCGAGTTTCTCGTCGAGCACGACGTCGAACTGGGTGTCCGGCGGAACGCCCGGTTTCGTTTCGAGCACGACCAGACTTTTGCTCGGCTCGAAACGCTCTTTGTTCCAGTCGGTGGTGGCGAAGGCGAGGATCGTCTCCCCTTCCGATGCCGCGGCGGCCTGCGCTTTCGCGAGTTTCGCTTTTCCCGATTCAGGAACGGCCGGCCACTCCACTTCGTGAGCGCGTGTGCGGAGCTGCAGATGCGGCGCGATGGTGTTCGCGTCGACCGGCTGATTGAACCAGAGGCCGATCACGATCGCGCCGTTCGCGCGCCGGTACCAGTCGGTGCGCATGAGGCGGATGGTGGGCGTGGTGAAGCTCCAGCGATACGGCTGATCGAGGGTCTTGCCGCTGACGGACTTTGCGGGTTTGTCGAGCGTGACGGTGAACTGCGTCGCGTACGGCAGTTTCTTTTCGGGAGTGAAGATGAGGGTCGTGGTGCCGGACCAGCGGAACGTTCCTTTGACCGCGGGCTCGATGCGGAAGAACGGTGCAGTCACCGGCTGCGGGATCTTGCCGAGGACGACCATCGGCTCGGAGAAGACGACCCGGATTTCGTTCGCCTCCGCGAGCGTCGCGGTCTCGCCGGATGGCCCGACGCTGACGACGCGCAGATTGTTTGCGGCAAGGACGGACGTGGCGAGAACGGCGAGCAGCACCAGCGACGCAGCGCGTTTCATGACCGGCGCAGTGTAAAGGGTGGGATCGTCAACTGCAGTGTCGGGAAGTGCGGGATTTCGTGATGGGAGTGTGGCGGGATTGTGGAGTGGGGGGG
>JALYOB010000297.1 GCA_030857085.1 Acidobacteriota bacterium
TCCGGGGCCCGTGGCCCCGGCCGCCGGAGGCCCGTGGTCGACGTAGAATCACCCGCGGTGTCTGACTTTGCGATCGCGGTTGAGAACGTCTCGAAGAATTACCGGCTGTGGGGCCGGGGCTCGCAGTTCGCCACGCTCAAGAGCGCGCTGCTCAAACGCGATCTGAAGCTGACTCCCGACGCGTCGGTGGCGGCGCTGAAAGACGTTTCCTTCAGCGTCGATCGCGGCGAGGCCTTCGGTATCATCGGCCGCAATGGCTCCGGCAAGTCGACGCTGCTCAAGCTCATCTCCGGAATTCTCAAACCGACCGTCGGACGCGTGGCCGTCAATGGCCGCATCGCGGCGCTGATCGAACTCGGCGCTGGATTTCATCCCGAGATCACCGGCCGCGAAAACATCTACATCAACGGCATCATGCTCGGCTTGTCGCGGCGGGAGATCGAGCAGCGCTTCGACAGGATCGTGGAGTTTTCCGGCATCGCGGACTTTCTCGATCAGCCGGTCAAAACGTATTCGTCCGGCATGTACGTCCGCCTCGGATTCGCGGTCGCGGTGCACGTCGATCCCGACGTGCTGCTGATCGACGAGGTACTTTCGGTCGGCGACGAAGAGTTCTCCGCGCGCTGCGTGGCGAAGATTCAGGAGATGAAGTATCGCGGCGTGACGCTGCTGTTCGTCACGCATCAACTCGATCAGGTGCGCACGCTCTGCGATCGCGCGGTGTGGCTCGACAAAGGTGTGGTCGAGGCGATCGGCGATCCGATGCGCGTCGTCGATGCGTATCTGCAGGAAGTGAGCGGCGTGACCGCGGCGCCCGAGCCGGAGCCGGTCGCGGAAGAGGCGCCGCCGCCGCAGAAGTCGGAGACCGATGAAGAGCGCTGGGGCAGCGGCGAGATCGTGATCAAACGTGTTTCGCTCACCGATGATGCAGGCCGCGAACTGGTTGCGTTAGGCGCAGGGACGCCGGTAATTTTCGATGTCGACGTCGAAGCCCGCACTCCACAGGACGACTTCGTCTTCGGCCTCGGCATCTATCACGCGGACGGCACCTGCGTGTACGGCACGAATACGGACGTGGAGGGTTACGCGCCGGAGAAGATCGAAGGGAAAGCGCGCGTGCGTTTCGTCGTGGCGTCGCTCGATCTTGTCGCCGGCACGTATCGCATCGACGTGGCCGTGCACACGCGCAATGGCCGCGCGTTTGATTACCGCCGCAACGTGCTGCGGGTGGTGGTCGGCTCGCGCGTGCATGACATCGGCTTGTATCGCCCGAAGCACGAATGGCGCTTCGATGGCGGGATTCAATTCAGGTCGGTGGATGCATTCCGCCACGTGCCCGCGCAGATCGCCGAGGCCATGGGGGCGATCGAGCAGCAGGGGACGAAGAAGAGGAAGCGGTAACGTGTCATCCTGAGCCGCGAAGACGGCGAAGGACCTTCCCGCGAGCCACGGAGAAGGTCCTTCGCTCCGCTCAGGATGACACCGTCTTACAATTCCCCCATGCTGTCCGTGCCGATTCTCATCGCCGTCGTCATCCTCGTTCTCTACCTTCTCTCCTCCATCAAGATCCTTCCCGAATATGAACGG
This sequence comes from Acidobacteriota bacterium, assembly GCA_030857085.1. Taxonomy (GTDB): domain Bacteria; phylum Acidobacteriota; class Thermoanaerobaculia; order Gp7-AA8; family Gp7-AA8; genus QHVT01. Next base: position 1,588 of record JALYOB010000297.1, read on the forward strand.
GGCGTGATCTTTCGACTGGGGCGGCTTTTGCCGGAGGCGAAGGGGCCGGGGCTGTTTCTCGTCTTTGCGCCCGTCGACAAGATGGTGCGCGTGCCGCTGCGGCAGGAGGCGTTCGAGGTTCCGGCGCAGGACATCATCACGCGCGACAACGTCACGCTGAAGGTCAACGCGGTCGTCTTTCTGCGCGTGATCGAGCCGCGGCGCGCGGTCGTCGAAGTGTTCGACTATCGCTATCAGACTTCGCAGTTCGCGCAGACGACGCTGCGTTCGGTGTTGGGCGAAGTGGAGCTCGACGACCTGCTCGCGCATCGCGAGCAGCTGAACCTGCGCATTCAGTCGATCCTCGATCAGCACACCGAGCCGTGGGGCGTGAAGGTCGTGAACGTCGAAGTCAAACAGGTCGATCTTCCGGAGTCGATGCTGCGCGCGATGGCAAAGCAGGCCGAGGCGGAGCGCGAGAAGCGGGCGAAACTGATCCATGCGGAAGGGGAGTTTGCGGCCTCGCAGCGCCTCGCCGATGCAGCGGCGGTGCTGGCGACGCAGCCGACCACGATGCAGTTGCGTTACCTGCAGACGCTGACGGAGATCGGCGTCGAGAAGAACACGACCATCGTCTTTCCGCTGCCGGTCGACATTCTGGCCGGACTTTCGAAACTGGCGAACGCGCAGACGAAATGAGCGAGTTGTTGATGATGGAGGCGGCGCTGTTTCAGTTGCGCGCCGCGCTGGAGGCGGACGATCCGCAGAGCCTTCCCATTCGCCTCAGCGCCGACGTCCTCGGCAACGCGGTGCTCGCGGCCAAGTCCGCGGGCGTCAATGCGGCGCGGGTGAACGACATCGAGTTCGCGCTCAATGATCTCGTCGCCGCGATCGATGATGCCGGTGCGCCGGACGGCGTCTATGCCGCGGTGGCCATGCTGCAGAACGACGCCGCTGCGTTGCGCGGCCAGACGGCGCTGCCGCAGGAGCTGATCGACTCCATTCGCGCATTGCAGACGAAGTTGCGTGCGCGCACGAAGGCGATGGAACGGGCGCAGTATCGAGCGGAAGGAACGGACCCGGAGCCGCTGCCGCATCCGCCGGAGGAGTTGCGGATGGAAGCGATTCCGCTCGCCCGCCACCTCGCCGGCGCGGGCTTCGATACACCGGCGCTGGATGCACTGGTCGCCGATCCCGAGTCGCTGCGGTACCACTCGATGAACGAGATCGTGGATGAGCTGGATGTGATCGCGGGGGGATGAAGTGTCATCCCGAGCGAAGTCGAGGGATCCCCTCCCCACAGGCGACCGCCCGCTCCGTAGGCGGGGGATCGCTCGACTACGCTCGCGATGACACGTTTTTTTTACTACCCCTCGTACACCACTTTCCCATCGACGATCGTCATCTCCGCCCGCGCCTCGTGCAATGCCTCGAACGGATCGTGCGACAGCACGACGATGTCGGCGAGAAATCCCGGCGCGATTTTTCCGAGCTCGTGTTCGGCGAAGAGCGCGTAGGCGTTGTTGATCGTGTAGCAGCGCAGTGCTTCTTGCACCGTGATCTTCTGCTCCGGAATCCAGCCGTCCGGATGAAGGGAAGTACGCCGCGTCACGGCGGCGTGAATACCGAGGAGCGGGTTGAGCGGAGCGACCGTCCAGTCGGAGCCGAACGTCACGATCGCCCCGGCGTCGATCAGCGATCGAATCGCGTACGTCGACTTTGCGCGCGTCGCGCCGATCTTTCTTTCCGCCCATCTTCCGTCATCGACTGCGTGGTACGGCTGCATCGACGCGATGACGCCGCTGCGCGCGAAGCGCTGAATGAGCTCGGGATTCAGATGCTGCGCGTGTTCGATGCGGAAGCGGCGCGCGCGGCAATCGGGACGGGACTCGAAGATCGACAACACTTCCGCGTTTGCGCGATCGCCGATCGCATGAATCGCGAGCTGCAGTTCGTGCGCGTCGGCATCGGCGATCCATTCCGCCATAGCGCCGCTCGCGAGCTCGTGCAACACCAGGCCGCAGTTGTGCGGCTCGTCGGCGAACGGCTCGAAGAACGCGGCAGTCGAGGAGCCGAGCGATCCGTCTGCGAATCCTTTCAACCCGCCGATGCGGAGGTGCGAGCCGCCGAAGCGCTTCTCGATGCTTGCGTGCTTCAGGCGCTCGTACGCGGCGATGGGCATGTAGTGGGAGATACGCGTCGTCAGCGCGCCCTCACGTTCGAGGCGCTGGTAGGCGCGAAAGTCATCGAACGCCTCGACCGACAAGCCCATGTCGGAGAGCGACGTCACGCCGAACCGCGCTGCTTCGCGCAACGCGGCGCGTGCAGCAGCGACGCGTTCGTCGATCGACGGCGGCGGAATCACCGCGCGCACCGCATGCATCGCCGCGTCTTTCAGAATGCCGTTCGGATCGCCGTTCGCGTCGCGGCCGATGGCGCCGCCGGGCGGATCGGGCGTCTCGCGCGTGATGCCGGCGAGCTGCAATGCGCGGCTGTTCGCGACGCCCATGTGGATGTCGAGGCGCGTGACGAAGATCGGATTCTCGATGGCATCGACAAGTGCGCGCGTCGGCAGCGTTGCATCGGGCCACGATTGTTCGTCGAAGCCGCCGCCGGTGATCCACGCATCGCGGCCGAGCGTCTTCGCGTGCGCTTCGATGCGCCGCACGAAATCGCCGGCGTCGCGCGCGTCGCGCAGCTGCACGCGCGAGAGCTGCAGGCCGCCCGAGACAAAGTGCGTGTGGTTGTCGATGAAGCCGGGCATCGCGAAGCGGCCGCCGAGATCGATCACCCGCGCGTCGTGCGGCGCGTTGCAATCGACAGCGGTGATGCGATTGCCTTCGATGGCGACGCTGCGAACGAATGCGTCGCCGGTCCAGATGCGGCCGTTCGTCAGAACGAGCAGATGCTAACTCTCGCGTTCGTTGATCTGCTGCGCGAGGTAGTTCTGGATGCCGACCTGCTGGATGAGCGTCATCTGCGCTTCGAGCCAGTCGACGTGGTCTTCTTCTTCCTGGAGGATTTCCTCGAGCAGGTGGCGGCTGTTGTTGTCGCCGAGCTCGCGGCAGAGTTCGATGCCCTGCTGCAGGCGCGGAAGCGCTTCGAGCTCGAGGGCGTAGTCGGAGCGGAAGATCTCTTCGACGCTCTCTCCGATGTTGATCTTGCCGAGGCGCTGGACGTTGGGGACGCCGTCGAGGAAGAGAACGCGTTCGATGACTTCCTCGGCGTGTTTCATCTCGCCGATCGAGTGTTTGCGAATGACCTTGTGGAGGCGTTCGTAGCCCCAGTTTTCGCACATCTCGCCGTGAACGAAGTATTGATTGATGGCGGTGAGCTCCGCCGTCAGAATTTCGTTCAGGATTTCGATTACGCGCGGATCGCCTTGCATGGGGCGGAGGGTATCACTTTAGGAGTGCGGTGGCAGAGCCACCGCTTTGGTCGAAAAGCGGCGGCTTTGCCGCCGCACTCCTAGACGGCTGCTGCCGCCGCAGCCGGTTCGGCGATCGCGTGTGCGGGGCATGGCGGCGCAGCCGCCGCGTCGGCCGCTTTCGCGAGGATCGTGCGGAGCGAGTTGTGGCAGGAGCCGCACTGGTCGCCGATGCCGCAGCGCTGGAGGTCGCGCACGGTGGAGGCGCCGTTGTCGATCGCTTTTGCGATGTCCCGATCGGATTTGCCGCGGCAGATGCAGATGATCACGTTCGTTCGAGCCCGTTCGTTTGAAGTCATCCTGAGACTGAGTCTCAGTACGCGCATCATGCACCGGACCTTTCTCCTTCGTCAATGGGGAAGCCGCGCACGGGTTGGTGACATCCGTCACGTACTTGCCGGAAATGGCGGCTCGATTGCAATGATGGAGGACGTGAAACGACTTCTTTTTCTTACACTTACGTGCATCCTGTGGAGCTCGCCATCGTTCGCTGAGCTTCGCCTCGAAGTCGATCTGAATCAGCGCGAACTGGCGGCCATCGTCGATGGTGATGTGGTCGAGCGTTTCCCCGTTTCCGTCGGTACGGACGACTATCCGACTCCAGTCGGCAGCTTCACGATCAAAAAGGTGATCTGGAATCCGTCGTGGCATCCGCCCGAGTCGAAGTGGGCTCGCGGCAAGAGCCCGAAGGAGCCGGGCGATCCCGACAATCCGATGAAGCGGGTAAAGATGTTTTTCAAAGAACCCGACTACTACATTCACGGCACCGCGGCCGAAGACTCCCTCGGCAAGGCGGAATCGCACGGCTGTATCCGCATGTCGAAGGACGACGTGACGCGCCTCGCGCAGCTCGTCATGGAGCACGGCGGCAAGCCGATGCCGGAGCCCTGGTACAAACGCATCCTGCATCGCAAGACGACGCAGATCGTGTATCTGGAGGAGCCGGTGCGCGTGGCCATTCAGCCGGGCATGGAGAAGATGGCAGACGGCGCGGCGGATTAGGTTTCGTTGCCCGGTGCCGCCCCTCACCCGGCGCTTCGCGCCACCC
>JALYOB010000747.1 GCA_030857085.1 Acidobacteriota bacterium
ACTCGATGCCGCTCGCGGACTGGTTGCGCATCGCCCTCCCGCCGTCGATCGCGTCGCCGTCGCTCGCGCATCCGTCGCAGCAATTCATCCCCGTCATCTACACCGGCGTCATCGTCCTCGCGCTCGCGCTCCTCGGCGCAACGACACTGCGGCGCAACATTGCGACGCGCGGCTGGATCGCGTTGCTCGCGTTTGCGATCGTCGTCTCGACCGGACCGTCGCTGCTGACGCGATTGCCGCTCACGGTCTTTCGCTATCCGGCGCGGCTCGTGCCGATCGGCGTTCTCGCCCTCGCCGCACTCGCGGTCGCCGGTTGGGAACGCGTGCGGACGAATCGGCGCTGGGTCGATCTGCTGCTCGTGCTGATCGTCGCGTCCGATCTGCTGCTGCGCGCGGCGCCGCTGTTGCGCACGGCGCCGTTCCGCACCGACGTCGTTCCATATGCGCGCGAGATCGGCGCGCGCGGCAAGCTGCTGCGCTTCGGCGACATCGATCCGCTGCAGCGCGCGAACTGGATCTCCGGCTATCTCAATCTCTACGACCGCCGCTTCGATACCTTCACCGCCGCGCCGCTCGCATCGGAAGCGTACGTGCGGATGTATCGCGAGCTGCTGATCGCGCCGACGTTCGCGAAGTTTTCGTACGCGGGAGTCGTGTTCATTCTCACCACGTACGAGCTGCCGCATCCGTGGGTGCATGTGACGCACGCGAACGACGTGCACGTCTTCCGGAATCGCGAGGCGTATCCGATGGCCGCGCACTTTGCGCCCGGTTTGCGCAGCGTGCGTCATGCGAGCTGGAGCCTCGACACGTCGCACGCGCGGATCAGCGTGAATGCGCCGCGCGACGGCGTGCTCGTGCTGCGTCAGCAGACCGCGCGCGGGTGGAAGGTGCGTGTCGACGGCAGGCCGGCGGAAGCGCTCGTCATCGACGGTTTGTTCCGCGGCGTGCGCGTCACGCGTGGACATCACGACGTCGAATGGACGTATGATCCGCCCTTCTTTTTACCCGGCGCGGCGATGACGATCGTCACACTGCTCACGCTGCAAATTGCGGTATTTGTCAAGCATTCGAAGGCGCGGAGGAAGAAAAGTTTTTCTTCCTGTCCCTCGAATCTTGAGTAGTAGAATCCGCTCCTCCAAGATCACCACAGAGGTCAATGAAATGGTCAGCATCGACGATCGCTTGAACGCCATCATTCGTGAATTGATTGGCAACGGAATCTCGCTTTCCCAGGCGGTCGAAGCTTTCGAAGGCAAATACATCGTCGCCGCGATGACAGCGAGCAAAGGCAACGTCACGCAGGCGTCGCGGAAGCTCGGCGTTCATCGCAATACGCTGCACAACAAGTTGCGCACGCAGACGATGCTCAACGGTTTCGCGGAATCCGTGCGCCCGGTGCGCCGCCGCGTCTCGCACAAGCGCGTTTCCGCTCCGGCCACCCGCTCGGGCAAGACTCCGCGCTCGACTCGCTGATTCCAACGGAGGGGCATTGGCGCGCTCTCTGTTGATTCCTCAGCGAACTCCGCTCCATCAGTCGATCATCGAGCTTCTCCGCCAGCGCGGCAATCGTCTCCTCGGCGTCAGAGACATTTTCGAACGCCTCGAGGACAGCGACGCGCAGCGCGAGGAAGTCGACCGCGCGGTCGAAGAGCTCGAGCAGGAAGGCACCATCATCGCCGTCCGCGGGAAGCGTTACTCGCTCCTGCAGTTCACGCCGTATCACTCCGGCGCGATCAAGGTCTTCAGCGACGGACACGGCAACGTGCTCGGCGCACGCGGCGAAGGCGGCCACGACGAGCCGGACATCTACATCGATCGCCGCCACATGAAGGGCGCGATGAACGGCGATCTCGTGATCGTGCGCGTCGACAAACGCACCGCGAAACGCCGCATGATCCGCGAACGCGAATACATCGACGGCGAAGTGATTCGCATCCTTCGCCGCGCGCATCGCACCGTCGTCGGCCGCTTTCATCTCGAGCCGCAACCGTATGTCGTGCCGTACGACATGCGCATCGACACCGACATCCTCATCCCCGAAGAGGCGACGCTCGACGCGCGCGAAGGGGAGATGGTCAACGTCGAGATCGACCGCTATCCCGATCGCTCCATCGAAGTCGCCAGCGGCCGCATCGTCGAAGTGCTCGGCTTCATCGGCGATCCCGGCGTCGACATCGAAGTGGTCATCCGCAAGCACCACATCCCGCACAACTTCCCCGAAGAAGTTTTGCGGGAGGCGGAAAAGATCCCGGTGGAAGTGCCGCCGGAGCTCATCGCGTCCCGCGTCGATCTGCGCGACCGCAACATCGTCACCATCGACGGCGAGACGGCGAAGGACTTCGACGACGCCGTCTACTGCGAGCCGCTCAAGGC
>JALYOB010000037.1 GCA_030857085.1 Acidobacteriota bacterium
CCGCAACAATGACGGCGTGCTCTCAGGCAACGAACTGCGCGGCGGCGATCGCGACTGACGCAGGACTACGGACCAACAATGAAAAGGCGAGCCGTGACGGCTCGCCTTTTCATTGTTGCGTGCAAATGCGAATCTGCTACACTCCGCGCAGCTCAGCAAAAGCGCAGTGAAAAGGCCGGGAACCCTCCCGGCCTTTTTCTTTTCTGCGCGGGTCCGAACAATTCGCATGAGGGAGAGAGATCGTCATGTTGACGAGACAGGAGATCGACCGTCTTGCCGCGCGCAGGCACTGCCCACGCTGTACGCTCGACAAAACACTGGGGATGGCTCTTTGCCGCCGCTGCCGCTACAAACTCCCGGCGCACATGCGCAACCCGCTCGAACACATCGCCGCCAAAGAAGAACGGCTCGTCTTTACCGCATTACGCGCCGCCGCAAACTACTTCGACATGCATTTTCGTTCCGTGCGGGATTTCGGCGGAGGGAGGCCGAGGTGAGAGTCGAACAGTTGCGGCGGCGACAGTTGACCCGTTGCCAGTTGCCAGTGACCGCGACAGTGACGCCTAGGCCGCACATCCCGCAAGAAGCGAGGCGGCAACTGCTGACTGGCAACTGGTCAACTCATTGAAGCGCCCTTGTGACCACCTCTTGCGCCTCCTCCTGAATTCTCCCCAGGTGCTCTTCGCTCACGAAACTCTCCGCGTAAATCTTATAGATGTTCTCCGTGCCGGAAGGGCGTGCGGCGAACCAGCCGTTCTGTGTCGTCACTTTGAGGCCGCCGATGGCGTTGCCGTCGCCGGGCGCATTCGTGAGAATTGCCTCTATCGCGTCGCCGGCGAGTTCTTTGGCCGTCACTTGTGCGGGCGAGAGTTTGCCGAGGAGCGCTTTCTGTTCGGGCGTCGCGGCGGCGTCGGTGCGCGCGTAATACGGCGCGCCATGCGCTTGCGCGAGCTGCTGATACAGCTGGCCGGGATCGGTGCCTGTACGCGCGGTCATTTCCGCCGCGAGCAGGCCCATGATGATCCCGTCTTTATCCGTCGTCCACACACTGCCGTCGCGGCGGAGGAACGATGCGCCCGCGCTTTCCTCGCCGCCGAAGCCGAGGGTGCCCGCGAGCAGGCCGTCGACAAACCATTTGAAGCCGACCGGCACTTCATAGAGCCGGCGCCCGAGACTTGCGGCGACCCGGTCGATCATCGAGCTGCTGACGACGGTTTTGCCAATGGCCGCATCCTTGCCCCAGTCGGGACGATTGGTGAACAGATACGCAATGGCCACGGCGAGATAATGATTCGGGTTCAACAAACCCGCACTGCGCGTGACAATGCCGTGGCGGTCATTGTCGGTGTCATTGCCGAACGCAATGTCGAAGCGGTCGCGCAATGCAATCAGTCCGGCCATTGCGTACGGCGACGAGCAGTCCATCCGGACCTTCCCGTCCCAGTCGAGCGTCATGAAGCGGAAGGTCGGATCGACCGACTCATTGACGATCTCGATGTTCAATCCATGACGCTCGCGCACCACGTTCCAGTACGCCACGCCCGCCCCGCCTAACGGATCGACGCCGATGTGCAGTCCGGAGCTGCGCACCACGTCGAGATCGACGACCGATCCGAGGTCGCCGACGTATGCGGAGATGTAATCGTGCTTGTGGGTGGTCGAAGCCCGCAGCGCCTGCGCAAACGAGACGCGCCGGATTGTCGATGGATCGGCCATCAACTCATTGGCGGCCTGCTCAATCGCTTTGGTCGCATTCGTTCCCGAAGGTCCGCCGTGCGGCGGGTTGTACTTGAAACCGCCATCCTCCGGCGGATTATGCGAAGGCGTCACCACAATGCCGTCTGCGAGCCCGCTGTGGCGTCCGCGGTTGTACGTGAGGATTGCGTGCGAAATGACCGGCGTCGGCGTATAGCCGCGCTGCGCATCGATCATCACCTCCACGCCATTCGCCGCCAGCACTTCCATCGCCGTAACGAAGGCCGGCTCGGACAATGCGTGCGTGTCGATGCCGAGGAAGAGCGGGCCGTCGATCTTCTGTGCGCGCCGGTAATCGCAGATCGCCTGCGTCGTCGCCAGAATGTGCATTTCATTGAACGCAACCTTCAACGCCGACCCGCGATGCCCCGAGGTGCCGAAGGCGACCCGCTGATCGCGGATGTTGGGGTCGGGGCGCTCGGAGTAATACGCGGTGACGAGGCGTGAGACGTTGATGAGCTGGGATTCTGAGGGGCGGGTACCTGGTTCGTTGGTCGCCATGCCGCTGGAGGATATCAATCGGGTGGCGCGTGGCGAGCGTGCGAGTAGCGAGTGGCGAGTAGCGAGTTGCCAGGGCCGTGTCGCCTGGGCGACACGTCAGGCAAGCTGCGACGCCCATTTCGAATGTGGTGCGAGTACCAGCGCGTGATCGCCCGGGCGAAAAAGCCCTGGCAACTCGCTACACGCCACTCGCTACCTCCACATCACGCACTCTGCGCCTGCTCCACGTCCTTGAACTGCTCCTTGTCGATCGCCTTGTCGTAGGCGGCGCGGGCGGTGATGCGCTTAGCCTCGTACAGACGGCGGATCGACGTGTCCATGTCCACCATCCCCTCGCGCACGCCGGTCTGAATTGCCGACGTCACCTGCGACGTCTTGCCTTCGCGGATCATGTTGCCGATGGCGGGAGAGCTGAAGAGGATCTCGAGCGCGGCCACGCGGCCGCCGCCGATCTGCGGAAGGAGCTGTTGCGCGAGCACCGCGCGAATCGTTTCGCCGAGGACGTTGCGGATGCCTTCCTGCTCGGGGGCGGGGAAGACACTGATGATGCGATCCATCGTCTTCGCCGCATTGTTCGTATGCAGCGTTCCGAACACGAGCGTGCCGCGCTCCGCGGCTGACAATGCCATTGAAATCGTGTCGAGGTCGCGCATCTCGCCAACCAGAATCAAATCCGGATCTTCCCGTCCCGCCGCGCGCAAAGCCTCGGCGAAACTCTTCGCGTGCGTGCCGATCTCGCGCTGATGAATCAGGCACTTCTTGTTCGGATGCACGAACTCGATCGGATCCTCGATCGTGATCACGTGCAGGCTGCGCGTCTCATTGATCAGATCGATGATCGCCGCGAGCGTGGTCGACTTGCCCGAGCCGGTCGGCCCTGTGACCAGCACCAGGCCGCTGCGCATTGCGGCAAGGCGGCGGACCTGCTCCGGCAATCCGAGCTGCTCGATCGTCATGATCTTGGTCGGAATCACGCGGAACACCGCGCCCGATCCGCGCTGCTGCCGGAACAGATTCACGCGAAAACGCGAGCGGCCGGGGATTTCATAGGAGAAATCGAGATCGCCCTGTTCCTGAAACGATTTCCAGAGCGCCGGCGGCGTAATCGGCTCCAGCAGCTCCGCGAAATCCTCCTCGCCGATCATGCGATAGCGGATCGACTCCATCGATCCCGCCGAGCGCACCATGGGCGGACGGCCGACCGTCAGATGGAAATCCGACGCGCCGCGCTCATTCATCAGACGGAGAAAGCGATCGATCTTGTGCATCGCGGTCACACGCTCCCGTTCGCGCTGCGCAGGAACTCGGGCGAGACGAACGACTCGAAGTCTTCCTTTTTCATGGCGGCCATGTACGCCGTTTCGCCGCTGATCTGATCGCGCCGCAGCAGATCGCGCAATGCCTCATCGAGCGTCTGCATGCCGAGCGAGCGGCCGATCTGCATGGCCGAGTGAATCTGATACGTCTTCTCGTCGCGGATCATGTTCGCGACGTTCGTAGTCCCCTTGAGGATTTCGAAGCAGGCCACCTGCTTCCGTCCTTCTTTGGCCGGCAACAGACGCTGTGCAATCACGTACTTGAGCGACTCCGACAGGGACGCGCGAATCTGCGGCTGCTCGTCGATGGGGAAGCTCGAGATCAGACGATCGATCGCTTTCGGCGCGCTGGTCGAATTGAGCGTGCCTAATACGATATGGCCCGTTTCGGCGGCGGTCAGTGCGAGGCCGACGCTTTCGTTGTCGCGCAATTCGCCGATCACGATCACGTCCGGATCTTCGCGCAATGCCGCGCGCAAGGCGCGGGCGAACGAGCCGGTGTGCGATCCCACTTCGCGCTGATTGATGAGGCAGTTCTTGAACGGATGGACGAACTCGACCGGGTCTTCCATCGTTAATACGTGATCGTTGCGCGTTTCATTGAACAGATTGACGAGCGCCGCGAGCGTGGTCGATTTCCCCGATCCCGACGGCCCGCACACCAGCACCAGCCCCTGATGAAAGTCGGCGATGTCGGCGAGCTGCGACGGCATGCCCAGCTCGGTCATCGTCGGCGGCTTTTCCGGAATCACGCGGAACACGCCGTTGTAGCCGCGCTGGTCAATGAACACATTCGCGCGATAACGGCCCGCCTGAGGGATGAAGTAGCAGAAGTCGAGCTGCTGGTATTTCTGCAGCGTCGCCCACTGTGCCGGCGTCAAGATCTCGCGCAGCAGCGCCTCGGTCTGTTCGGAGGTAAACGGCTCCCCCTGCGCGCGCAGCAGATCGGCAGCCATGCGCACGATGGGCGGCTGTCCGACGCTCAGATGGAAATCCGACGCGCCGCTGTTGCGCGTCGAAATGAGAAACGCGTTCAGTTTCGACTCGCCCTGCATCGCGCGGGCGGCAAGCGCCTCATTGCGAATGGCGGAGATGTCGCCGGTGCGCTGATCGCGGCGCGCGATTTCTTCAATGATGTCGACCGCGCGCAGACGAACATTGCGATCCCCATCCTGCGTCGCGATCTGCGTCAAGGCAGACAGCACCTGCGGATGATTGAAATTGCGGAGCGCCTGCATGACTTCGATGCGCACGTTCGGCTGCGGATCGCCGAGCATGCGGCCTAACGCGCTGAGTGCACGCGGATCGGCAATGTGGCCTAACGCCTCCACCGCTGCCCATTTGACGTCTTTATCCGCCAGTGCGGCGATGAGCGGCTCGACGGCACGAGGGTCTTTCGCGCGTCCCAGCGATTCCGCGGCGGCGATGCGAATCCACCAGTCGGGATCTTTGAGCAGCGTGATGGTCGCGGGAACGAGGCGGGGATCTTCGAATGCGTGCGCCACGGCGATGGCGGCGGCGCGCAGTTCCTCGTCCGGGTCGCCGAGGAGCTCGATGGTGGGTTCGATGAGCTGGTCGCCGAAGGCGCGGGTCGATTCGAGAGCGCGATCGCGAATGAACCCGGCGAGCGTGGTCGTGAAGCGGATGTAGCGCTTGATGACCGCGGAGGGATTCTTCATCCCAACCAGGATTCGCAGCACGGCAGAACGGGTCGCCGCATCGCCGGAGGCGACGAGCGGCAGGAGGTGATCGGCGAAGTCGGGCGGCTGCGCCGATGCGGCCTTGGTGAGGGCGTCGATCAGCAGTTGCTGCACTCCGTAAGCGACGCGCGGCAGGTGCTGGATGAACAGCGGAATCGACGACATCGGCGCGCGCGTGGCGAGTACTTCGAGCGCCTTCTCGCGCACGAGCGGCTCGTTTTCCTGCGCGAGCTTCTGCCAGCGCGCCACGCCGCGCTCGTCGAACTCGAACTGCGCGAGACGGCTGAGGAAGGGCACGCGGTCTTCCGCGAAGCCGGTCGTGCCGAGCTGCCACAGCATCGGCTCGAGCGCGCGGCTCGGCGGCGCTTCGAGCAGCACGCGGCGTGCGAGCTCGTACAGCTCGCGCGATTCCTTCGTTTCCTTCTGCGGCGCGAGAAGACGCGCGAGCTCGGCGTCGATGCCGGTGAGCGGCAGCGTGAAAAAGAGCGCGATCGCGGCGCGGAAGGCGGGCTCCGGCTTCGCCTTCGCCTCGCTCAGAAAGGCGCTGAACGTTTCCGGATCGCGCAGGCGCGCGAGCACTTTCGCCGCCGCCTCGCGAAACGCGCGATCGGGACGGAAGAGCATCCAGACCACGTCACGCGCTTTGAGCGTGTCGAACGTTTCGAGCCGCGCGAGCAGTTCATCGCGTTCTTCGAGGCTGTTGAACTCTTTGTTCGCGAGCCTTTTCAGGCTGTCTTTCGCATCCGATTGGAACAACGCCATTGTCCGGCGAGTATAGCGGCGGCACGCGCGGAGTGCCTCGATCGGGCCGCATGAGGGGGCGCATCCATGGACGCCGAGTTCCCTCAGTGTCCATTCCGGCCTTGCGCCCGCGCCCGACTGAGCGTAGAAGCTTCCAACTGAGCCGCGATGAAATTCCGCTACCTTGTCCTCTCTTTTCTGGCCACGCTCTGCCTCTCCACTGCCGCCCAGGCGCAGCAGGAAGCCGACCTCGGCATCCTCAAACAGGGTCCGGCGCAAGCGAACGCGGGCGATAACGTCTCGTACGACATCACTGCGACGAACAACGGACCCGATCCCGCGCTCGTCGTGAGCGTCGTCGATCCGATTCCGCCGGGGATGACGTTCGTCTCCGCGACGCAGACCAGCGGACCGACGTTCGTGTGCGGCACCAATGGCGGACAGGTCGAATGCACCATCGGCGCGCTGGCCGTGGGCGAGACGGCGACGTTCACCTTCGTGTTCAACATCCCCGCGGGCACTGCGCCGGGAACCACGTTCACGAACACCGCGAGCATTTCTTCGCAAACGCTCGACAATTTCGACGAGAACAACACCTCGACCATCGGCACGGCCACTCCGCCGCCACCGCAGGGGGACGTGGTGATCACGAAGTCGGGACCCGCGACCGCACCTCCGAACGGCGATGTGGCGTACACCATCACGCTGACGAACGCCGGTCCGAATGCGGCGACGAGCCTGACGGTCACCGACACCCTTCCGGGCACGATGACGTTCGTCGCGCTCGGCCAGAGCGGCCCCGCGTTCGCCTGCACCACGCCCGCCGTCGGCGCCGGAGGCACCATCACCTGCACGATCGGCTCGCTCGCCGCCGGTGCGACGACGACGCTGACGCTCACCGGCCACATCCCCGCCGGCACGCCGTCGGGGACGGAGTTCACGAATACCGCGGCCGTGACCGCGTCGAACGATCCGACGCCGGAGAACAACGAGTCGACCTCGACGCTCACGGTCTCGCAGGTCGATCTGGCGGTGGTGAAGAGCGGCCCCGCAACCGGCACCGCGGGCGTGAATCTCACGTACACCGTCACCGTCACCAACAATGGTCCTGACGGTGCAGCCGACGTGACGCTGGTGGACAACATCCCCGCCGGAACGACGTTCGTCTCGTTCACGCAGAACAGCGGAACGGCCGCGGCGTGCAGCACGCCGGGAGCGGGAAACACCGGCACCGTCTCCTGCTCCTTCGACGCCATCCCGCCGTCGACCAGTTCGCAGTTCACGCTCGTGGTGCGGCCGGGCAACACGGCCAGCGTCACCAACACCGCTACCGTCTCGACCTCCGGCAGCTTCGACACCAACAACACCAACAACACGAGCTCGACGACGGCGTCGATCACGCCGAGCGCCGATCTCGCGGTGACGAAGAACGCGCCGGCAACCGCCACCGCGGGCAGCAACGTGACCTACACGATCACCGCGGCGAACAACGGCCCGAGCGATGCGACGAACGTGACGCTCACGGATACCGTCCCCGCGAACGCGACGTTCGTTTCGTTCGCGCAGACCTCCGGTCCTTCGTTCAACTGCACGGCACCCGCGCCGGGTGGAACAGGAACCGTCACCTGCACGATCGCCACGTTCCTGGTCAATCAGACGGCGACGTTCACGTTCGTCGCGCGACTCGCGCCGTCCGCGACCTCGCTCTCCAACACGGCATCCATCACCGCCTCGACCGGCGATCCCGACACGGCCAACAACACGTCGACGGCGCCGAGCAGCGTCACGGCGTCTGCCGACGTCGCGGTCGCGAAGAGCGGCCCCGCCGGCGTCTCCGCGGGGAACGATGTGACGTACACCATCACCGCGGTCAACAACGGTCCGAGCGACGCGTCGAACGTGACGCTCTCGGACACCACGCCCGCCAACACGACCTTCGTTTCGATGACGCAGACGAGCGGCCCGAGCTTCACCTGCACGCCGCTGGCGGCGGGTACGACCGGCACGGTCGGTTGCTCGATCGCGACGTTCGCCGCCGGCTCGACGGCGACGTTCTCGTACGTCGTGCATGTCTCCTCATCCGCCACGAACGGCTCCACCATCAGCAACACTGCGACGATCGCTTCCGCCACGGCGGATCCAAACGCCGCGAACAACAGCTCGACCGTGACGTCGAACGTGACGGTCAACGCCGATCTCGCGATCAGCAAGAGCGGACCGCCGACCGTGACTGCGGGCGCCATCGTCGACTACTCGATCGTTGCGGTGAACAACGGTCCGGGTGACGCGACGAACGTCACCATCAGCGACACGCTGCCGCCGAACACGACCTTCATCTCCATGACGCAGACCGGCGGCACGACGACCTTCAACTGCACCCTGCCGCCGGTGGGCGCGGGAGGCACGGTCACCTGCACCGCGCCGCTGCTCGCGGCCGGCCAGCCGGCGACGTTCACTCTCAACGTCCGGCTCGCACCCGGCGCGACGGGCCCGCTGACGAACACGGTCACGATCGGCTCGTCGACGGCCGATCCGACACCGTCGAACAACACCGGCTCAATCACCTCCGTCGTCACGACCGAATCCGATCTTGCGATCGTGAAGAACGGCCCTGCCAGCGCGACGGCAGGATCGACCATCACCTACACGCTCAACGCCACCAACGGCGGACCGTCGAACGCAGCCAATGTGACCATCACCGACACGCTGCCCGCGAACACGACCTTCCGCTCGATCGGTCCGAATAGCGGCACCCCATTCACCTGCACGACGCCCGCGGTCGGCTCGCCGGGCACGGTCACCTGCACGGCCGCGTCGATGCCCGCCAGCGGAACGGCGTCGATCACGCTCGTGCTCAACGTCGCGCCGGGAGCGACCGGCTCGCTCAGCAACACGGCCTCGATCACCACTGCGACGAACGATCTGAATCCGATCAACAACAGCTCGACGACCATCGCGGCGATCACGACCAGCGCTGACCTGGCGATCATCAAAAACGCGCCGACCTCCGCGAACTCCGGCGGCAACGTCACCTTCACCATCACCGCCTCCAACCTCGGACCGTCGAACGCGAGCGATGTGACGCTGACCGACGTGCTGCCTGCCTCGACGACCTTCGTCTCGATCAATCAGACCAGCGGTCCCACCTTCAGCTGCACGACGCCCGCGGTCGGCTCGCCGGGCACGGTGACGTGCACTGCGCCGTCATTCGTCGCTGGTGCGAGCGCGTCGTTCGCGCTGGTGATCAATGCGACGGCCGGCAGCAGCGGATCGCTGAGCAACACCGCCTCCATCGCCTCGGCGACGCCCGATCCGCAGCCTGCGAACAACAGCTCGTCGGCGGCGGTGCCGCTCACGACCTCCGCCGATCTCTCCATCAGCAAGACGTCGAATGGCGGTCCGTTCCTCACCGAAGGAACGGTGACCTACACCATCACCGTCACCAACAACGGCCCCGCGACCGCGACGTCGACCACGGTGACGGACGTGCTGCCGGCGGGGACGACGTTCCAGTCGGCCACGCCGTCGCAGGGCTCCTGCAGCGGCACGACGACCGTGGTCTGCACGCTGGGCAATGTCGCCGCTGGTGCAACGGCGACGATCACGCTCGCCGTGAAACTCCCGCCCACGCCGTCGCAGGTCGAGAACACCGCCACGGTCACCGCTGCGAACGCCGACGCGAACCCGGCCAACAACGCCAGCACCGCGACGATCATCGTCAACGCCGCGGCGCAGGTGCCGACGCTCTCCCCTCTCGCGCTCGTCCTCCTCAGCCTCGCCTTGGCGATGGCCGGATGGATGTCGCAGAAGCTGCGCTGACGATCCCCGTGATGCGCGCCGCCTGACGGCGGCGCGCATCCCATTTCCCTCCCTGCCGAAAAATTTCTATCCTTAGGGGTGTATTTATCTCTTTGCCGTCACTCCCTCCCTGAAGCGGCACTTATAGCCGTCTGTTCGGAGAGAGTGCATGAGGCGATTGTTGTTCGGCGTTTTGCTGGTGGGCCTCCTCGCGCCGCGAGTTTACGCGGCGTGCACGGACCAGGCTCTCTACCAGTACGTTCAGACCGAATGGTGGGACGGCCGGATCACTGGCCACTGGGAGTTTTATGGCTGGGCTACCGTCTGTGAGGGCGGGGGTGGCGGCGGTGGCGGTGGCTACCAGACCGGCCCCGGCCGCGGCGGAGGCGGGGCGCTCCTGCCGCAGGACAAAATCGACCAGCGGCAGGCATACACCGACGCCGGATGTACCGAGCCTGCCTACAGCCAGTTCCTCGATGAGGATGGCTATGCGGCAAGCGGAATGGGCAACTGGATGCCGTGGGAAGACTACCGGTATGGCACTGAGCCGTATGTGCTCGTCGATCCGAATCTGGCCGCGGGCATCACGTCGATCGCCACATGCATGGACAACCAACTCCCTCGCAACGCCGATCCGGGAAACGGCGGCGGGTATCGCATGCCCGGCACGAACGCGAATACCCCTTGCGGGAAGCATGCGTACGGACAGGCGGTGGACCTCAGCATCCGCGCGATGGATCAATACGGCAACAACACCGGCGAGCACGACTGCCAGTTGTGGAACGCGCTTGCCGGATGCGCCAATGCAGCTGGCGGTTGGGTGGAACCATGGAGCATGATCAAGGCATCGAACGTTCTCCACTTCCACGTGAGTTTCGGTCAGCCGCCGAACTCTCCCGCTGAATATGGCGACGCGTGCGCAAATCCATGAAAGGGAGCGATCGAACCGTGAAACTCTTTGTCATCTCCTTCGTCACGCTGCTCGCGGTCGCGCCGCTCGCCGGTGCCGCAGAAAACCGTTGCACGCTCTCGCCGTCGCTCCTTGCGGTTTACGACCGTTCGAACGCGACGCTCGAAGAACTCGGTGAGACTCGCCGCACCGTCTCGGCGTTCCTCGGATGCGACCCGCTCCACGTCGATAGCGCCTCGCGCAGAGTCTTCTTCGCCATCGTCGCGCGCGAGTTCGGCGCGGACGTGCAATCGCAACTTGCGTCGTGGAACGCGAAGTATCCCGATTCCGAAGCTCTCTGGGACGGCCTGACAATCCATCAGACGGAGCTTCGCAATTACATGGACCGCCTCTTCGATCCCGCGCGCGACGCGGCATTCAAGGACGTCGTGCTTCGCTACGGCAAAGCAAAAACGATCGCCCGCCTCGGCCGCGACGCCAAAGCCGACGTCACCAAGTCCCTCGGCACGCCCGTCACGTCTTACGGCCTCGCGCATCGCTACAACGCGCAGACGGAGGCGCTGGGGGCGCTCGGTTACTGGATCGATGCTGCGGATACGACTTTCACCGCCGAAGAAAAGCGCCAGTTCGCGCAGATCCTCACCGGCCTGCTCGAGGTCACCGGAAAGATCCACGGCCGTCATCAACGCGACATGCTCATGACCACGCTCGCCTCCCTCGCGCATTCCGACGACCCGCGCGCGCTTGCCGCCGTCGAACGCTGGAGCAACAAACTGGAGAAGGACGACCCGATCGCGAAGGCAACACAGAAAACGATCGATGCGATGAAAGCGCGCGGAGGGAAGCAGAAGTAGGCCGCTTGCAAGCTCCGTCATGCGCACAGCATCGATCATCGTGGTCACTCTGTTGCTCGCGTCCGCGGCGCGAGCGGCACCCTGCTCCCTCTCCCCTGCCGTGCTCGCGCCGTTGCGACACCCGACCGCCGCCACAGATGGCGAATGGAAGGAGAGCAGGAAAGCTCTGTACCGCCTCATGACCGACGCCGCGTGCGCCAAAGGTCCAGCGGATGCCTCTTCGCGCGCAGTGCTGTTCGACCTGCTCGAAGCGGAGATGACGCTCGATTACAAACAGCTGTTCAAGGAATGGGAGCGCCGCGACGGGAAGCCGCTCTCCGAAGGTGCGGCCGAAGGGCCGCTGGTTCTGCAACGCGATCTGCTCGCATACATCGATCGCATCGTCACGCCCCGCGATCTTCCGTACAGGGACGTCATCCTGCAGTACGCCAACGGCACGGCCATCGCCAGACTTGGCCGCGAAGTCCGGCTGGACGTAAAGAAGCAGGCCGGCACCTCGCCGAAGTTCCTGCATGGCGTCGCGCGCCGCAGTTCTCAGGAAGAGGCTTTCCGTGCGATCGGCTTCTGGCTCGATCCTGCGGACACGACCCTCACCCCGGCCGAGAAACGAGAGTTCGCGTTCTCCATCGCCGGTGCGCTTCCTCCCGACGGCACCGTGCTCCTCGGCCCGCATGAGCGTGAGGTGACCACGATCGTGCAGGCATTAGGGAAATCGAACGTGCCCGAGATCGAGGAGAAACTACGCGCATGGCGGCATGCGTTCGAGAACCGCAACGGCGCCGGTCACTCCCTCGCGCGCATCACGCAGGAAGCGGCGGATCAGGTGCGCGCGCGGGCGAGGAAGAGCTCCTGAAATCCAGGCGGAACAGCCCTGGCAACTCGCCACACGCCACTCGCCACGCCAATCGAACTCGCTGCAATAAGTCCGACCCTCGATGCGTTCGCAAGTTCCCGGTTGACACAGTGGCGATGCGTCACTATGTTGACCACCTTCGCGAGCGCGCGCTCGCACGTTCGTTGAAGTCGCGGGCCCGTAGCTCAGTGGTAGAGCACCTGGCTTTTAACCAGAGGGTCGTAGGTTCGATCCCTACCGGGCTCACCAAGAGCGCTCTCGCGCGCATGCAGTTCACCTCGTCCGTCCCTATCGTCTAGAGGCCTAGGACACCGCCCTTTCACGGCGGCGACACGGGTTCGAATCCCGTTAGGGACGCCAATTTGGGCGGGCGGCACGGCCGCCAGCGCTGGTTGGCCAAGCCTTCTTCGGGGTGTACTTCATGACGAAGGCTTCCTTCGAGCCGGTGTGCACACGCGACGCCTGACCGCCCAGGCCACACCGCCCTGGCAACTCACCACTCGCTACTCGCCACTTAATCTCACGGCCTCAAATACCGTCCATCCTCCCGCTGCCGGAACACCTCGCGCGTTTTTGAATCGACGCGCCAGCGGCCGAGCATGCGCGAGCCTCCGCCTTCGACACACGCATCCCACACCGAGAACGTGTAGCCGACGTTCTTGTAGCCGTGACTGCGGATCTGGAGGCAACTGCCGGATACGTCGCGATAGAACGCGCCGGCGTAGCCGCGTAGCGTCCCTGCGGCCTCCCCTTCGCTGATCTCGCCCGTCTGCACCGGCTCCGTTCGCGCCGGAGGCGGCGGGGCGGGCGGTGGCGAAACGCGCACCGGGGCGGGCGTGGGGGTGGGCGTCCGCGGCAGCACGCGTGGCTGCGGCGGGGGTGTTGTCGTACGAACAGGAGGTGCTGCCGGAGTTGGGGCCGGCGCCGGACGCGTGGCCGGTGCGGGAGTCGTGGTCGCGGGCGGCGGAGTCGTATTCGTTGCCGGCGGTGGCGCGCCGATGTTCGTCGTCGCGGTCGTGTCCACGTTCGGCGTGTTCGCTGCGGCGATGGTGTCGTTCGCAGGCATGTCTTCGCCCGGCAGATTGATGACCGTGCCGCTCTGCGCAGGCGGATTGGTGGTCGTTCCTTCCGCGATCGTTTCGGTTGCCACGGTCGAGGAACGGACTTCGCGATCCTCACCACGTCCGCCGAACGGCAGCCCCGCGAGGAGCAGCCATGCGAGCACGACGATGGCGACGATCACCAGCGGCACGATCCACCACGTGCTCCGTTTTCCGCCCGCGGCTGCTGCGACGGGCGTCGCGGCAACAGGCCGCGAAACCGGCGGCGGCACGGGAGCAGGCGCGGGTGCGGGCCGCGGCGCGGCCGGGGGCGGAGTCACCGGCGGAGGCGGCGGTGCCGCAATGCCGGGATCGGTATCGGCCGTCAACACCGGATCGGGAGCCGGAGCCGG
>JALYOB010000748.1 GCA_030857085.1 Acidobacteriota bacterium
GGTTCGGCGCGCGTCACGACCTCACCGGCGCCGGAGTTCGCGCGTTATCCGTGGCTCGACGTGCCGATCGTGCACATCCCCGCGCGCGACGGCGCGCAGGTTCCGGCGCGCATCTACAAGCCGGCGAACTGGAACGGCGGTCCTGCCGTGCTGTTCGTGCATGGGGCGGGCTATCTCCAGAACGTGCATCGCGGCTGGTCGACGTATTCGCGCGAGTACATGTTCAACCAGCTGCTGATGCAGCGCGGTTACCTCGTGCTCGATCTCGACTACCGCGCATCGGCGGGCTACGGCCGCGACTGGCGCACCGCGATTTACCGGCACATGGGCGGGGTCGATCTCAACGATCACGTCGATGCGGCGCAGTGGCTCGTGCGCGAGCAGAAGGTCGATGCGAAACGGATCGGGCTCTACGGCGGCAGCTATGGCGGGTTCATCACGCTGATGGCGATGTTCACCACGCCGGATGTGTTCGCCGCGGGCGCCGCGCTGCGCCCGGTGACGGACTGGGCTCACTACAACCACGGCTACACCGCCAACATCCTCAACACGCCGCAGTCGGACCCGGAGGCGTATCGCCGCTCGTCACCGATCTACTTCGCCGAAGGCCTGAAAGGCGCGCTCCTCATCTGCCACGGCGTCATCGACGTGAACGTGCATTTCCAGGACACCGTCCGCCTCGTCCAGCGCCTGATCGAACTGCGGAAGGAAAACTGGGAGACGGCGATGTACCCGCTGGAAGATCATGGGTTCGTGGAGCCGACGAGCTGGGCGGATGAATATAAGAGGATTCTGGGGCTGTTTGAGAGGACGTTGAAGTAGAGGGCGTCGGGCGTTAGGCGTTGGGCTTTTGGGGGCTACGAGCCTGGGCGCCATTCGCGTAACACCCCAAACGCCTAACGCCTAACGCCCGCTGCGCGTGGAACACGCGCAGCGCCACGCACGTTCTCACCAGCTCCATGACTACCGCCGCACCCGAATCCGTCCGCAAAGTGGGAATGATCTCCCTCGGCTGTCCGAAGAATCTCGTCGATGCCGAGATCATGCTGGGGCAGTTGCAGGCGGATGCTGCGCAGGTCGAGATCACGAATGATCTCGATGAAGCGGACGTGGTGATCGTCAACACGTGCGGGTTCATCGATGCGGCGAAGCAGGAGTCGATCGATACGATCCTGGAGATCGCGGAGAAGAAGGGGCGCGGCGTGCAACGGCTCATCGTCTCCGGCTGCATGGTGCAGAAGTACCGCACCGACCTGCAGGAGTCGATTCCGGAGATCGATGCGTTCGTCGGGCTCGATCACCTCGAGAAGATCACCGAGGCGGTGACGGGGATTGCGCCGGACGATCTGGCGCCGACGCGGCGGAAGATGTCGCAACGCCTGTACGAAGACTTTCCGCGCGTCCTGACGCAGGGCACCGCGCATGCGTACCTGAAAGTCAGCGAGGGGTGCTCGAATCCATGCACGTTCTGCTCGATTCCGCAGATGCGCGGCAAGTTCCGCTCGCGCACGCTCGAAGGGATCGTGCGCGAGGCGCAGGCGCTGCAGCAGTCGGGCGTGCAGGAGCTGAATCTCGTCGCGCAGGACACCACCCGCTACGGCGAAGACATCGGCCTCACGAACGGCCTCACGCAACTCGTGCAGACGCTGCTCGCGGAGACGGATTTCCGCTGGATCCGTTTTCTGTATGCGTATCCCGGCTCGCTGGACTGGAGTCTGTTCGAGTTGATGGGCCGCGAGTCGCGTTTCGTCTCCTATTGCGACATTCCGCTGCAGCATGTGTCGCAGAACGTGCTCCAGCGCATGCGGCGCCCCGGCTCGCCGAAGGAGTACCGCGAGATGATCCAGCGGATGCGCGATCTCGTTCCCGACATCACGCTGCGCACGACGTTCATCACCGGTCACCCCGGCGAGTCTCCGAAGGATTTCGGAGAGCTCTACGACTTTGTGGAGTGGGCGCAGTTCGACAACATGGGCGCGTTCACGTTCTCCCCGCAGGATTCGACGCTCTCGGCCCGCATGGCGGATCTGCCGTCCGCAAAAACGGCGGAGCGCCGCCGCGCGAAGCTGATGGAGATCCAGCAGAAGATCGCGCTCTCGCGCAATGAATCGAAAGTAGGCCAGACGTTCGACGCGCTGATCACCGGCGCCTGCGAGGAGACGGAGCATCTGCTGGAGGGCCGCCTGATGGCCCAGGCCCCGGAAATCGACGGACGTTTGCTGATCAACGACGGCATCGAGCTGCTGCCGAAGTCGTGGCCCGCGTTCGCCCGCGTCGAAATCACCGAGGCGCATCCGTACGATCTTGTTGCGCGTGTGATCTAGAGGGAACGACGAGGGGCCTCCGGCGGCCAGGGGCACGGCCCCTGGACC
>JALYOB010000298.1 GCA_030857085.1 Acidobacteriota bacterium
GTCCGGGGCCGCGGCCCCGGCCGCCGGAGGCCCCCGGTCGTTACAATCGCCAGCAAATGCGCCTCATCGCAGCGCTCCTGCTCCTCACCGCGTGCGGCAAGCCCGCCGTCGTCGTCGGATCGAAAAACTTCACCGAATCCGTGTTGTTAGGCGAGATCGTTGCGCAGCGTCTCGAGAAATCCGGATGCACTGTCGATCGCCGCCTCAATCTCGGCGGCTCGCTCATCTGCGACAAAGCCATTACGAGCGGGCAATTGGACGTTTATCCCGAATACTCCGGCACTGCATTGACCGCGATTCTCGGAAAGGCGGTCGCCACCGATCGCAATGCAGTGACCGCGCAGGTGCGCAGTGCGTATGCAGCGCGGCAATTGCGATGGGGCGCGCCGCTCGGATTCGAAAACACCTTCGCCATGATCGTCCGCCGTGCGGACGCACAGCGGCTCGGCTTGCGGCGCATTTCCGACTTGTCGCGCGTTGCGCAGAACTTCCGTCCCGGCTTCGGCTACGAATTCACCGAGCGGCCGGATGGCTGGAGCGGATTGCAGAAACATTACGCCCTGCAATTCACCACCGCCCCCAGAACCATGGACCTCGGCCTCACCTATCGCGCACTGGCGGCGGGCGAAGTCGATCTCATCGCGGGCAATTCGACCGATGGATTGATCGACGCCCTGAACCTGATCGTGCTCGAAGACGATCGCCACTTCTTTCCGCAGTATGACGCCGCTCTCGTCTCGCGCACGGACCTCGGCGAGAAATGCTCCGGCGCGCCCGCCGCGCTCGAATCGCTTGTGGGGACCCTCGACGCCGCGCGGATGCGCCGCCTCAATTACGAAGTCGACGGCAAACATCGCGACGTGGCCGACGTGGCGAAGGAATTCGTCGCCGGCCTGCACTGACGTATCATCGGCGCTTCCACAATTCAGGAGGAGCGGATGAACGGACTGCGCCGTGTTGCGGGCTTCGTGTCGCTGTTGATTGCATGGAGCGTGTGGGCAGCGCCTGCGCGTGAGGCGGAACGCGTCGCTGTTGCACGCGAGCACTTTCGCGCGCAGGCCGCGACGTACGGCCTTGCCGATCCCGATCGCGAACTGCGCCAGCGTTCCGTGCGCAGCGATGCGCAGGGATGGACGCACATCCGCTACGACCAGTTCTTCGAAGGCGTGCGCGTGTTCGAAGGAGAAGCGATCGCGCACATCGATCCGCGCGGCAACGTGAGCGTGACGAATGCCATTCGCGGACGGCTGCGCGTCAATACAACCCCGCGCATCGCCGAGGCGACGGCGATTGCGACGGCTGTCTCGCGTGTGAATGCACATGGCGGGACGACCACCCGCGCGCGCCTCGAAATCCTCACTGTGCCGCGCGCGCAACTGGTGTGGCACGTGACGGTGCTCGTCGAGAACGAAGTGGATGAGATGGCGCAGTGGGAGTACCTCATCAACGCGCACAACGGCGCAATTGCCCTCGCCTTCGAAAGCCTCGAACGCGCTGCCGTTCCGGGCATCGCGAAGACGATGCTTTCCGGCGATCACGCCATTACCGTCGATGCGGCGAGCGACGGCCGTTACTACCTGCGCGATGGGACGCGCGGCAACATCTACACGCTCGACATGAACGGCACGACGTCCGCTCCCGGACCGGTCATCAGCAGCGCCACGACCGTGTTCGGCGACAACCTCCAGACCAACTGCAGCGGCCAGCCGAATCGCCTCACCGCGGGTGCCGACGCGCAGGCCGCACTGACCGCGACATGGAACTACCTCCAGACCGCGTTCGGCAGGAACGGCATCGACGGCAATGGCGGTCAGATGCATGCGCGCGTCCATTACGGGACGTGCACGAACAACGCGGTCTGGTCGATCGCCTGCAATTGCGCGTCGTTCTCCGACGGCACGACCGGCTCGTATCTCCCCTTCGTCTCCATCGACATCGTCGGCCACGAATTCGGACACGGCGTGATGGCCTTCGAAGCGGCGCTTACTGCGCGCGGCGAGCCGGCGGCGCTCAACGAATCGCAGGGCGACATCATCGGCACCATGGTCGAGTTCTACGTCAACAGCGCCGTCGATCTGCCGGACTACTGGCAGGGGGAACGGATCGTCGCCACGAACTACGACGCCGCCGGCAATTACACGCAGAAAACCGCGGTGCGCTATCTCGACGATCCTGCGAAAGACGGTGCGAGCCCCGCGTGCTGGTCGCGCAATCTCGCGAAGATCAACCCGCACAATGGAGCTGGTCCGAACAACCACATGTTCTATCTGCTGGCCGAGGGTGGGCCGAGCAAGTGCAACGGCGCGGCGGTGACGGGAGTGGGGCGTACGAAGGCGGCGGCGATCTGGTACAAGGCGGTTGCCGACTACATGATCTCCACGACCGACTACGCCGGCGCGCGCGTCGCCTGCCTCAACGCGGCCGCGAATCTCTACGGCAGCGGCTCGCCCGAATGGAACGCGGTGAATGCAGCGTATGCGGCGGTGAACGTGCGCTGACGGCGAGCTGGAATTTCGCCGGTCGCGCGGCGTTAACTCGGCTTGACTGCGGTGGGTGCCTTCGGTATCTTCCGCGTCCCACTCGAGCGATTTCTTCGCACGGCGCATTCGTCTAGGGGTCCAGGACGCCGCCCTCTCACGGCGGTAACACGGGTTCGAATCCCGTATGCGCTACCAACTCTCCCCCGCCACAAATCGCCGCGCGTCATCCGTTATCCGTCAGGCCGCGACACACCGCCCATGACGGACAACGGATCAACACGTCCCATGCGATCATCCCCGCCTCGTGAGTGTCCCTGACGTCAATGCATCGATGACCGCCGGGTTGCGCGCGCTCGAACGGATGCAGGCGGCGGATGGTTCGTTTCCGATTGCCGCAACGGCGTCGAGGCTCCCTTCCACACCGTTCGACAATCTCTTTTCCACGGCCATGATCCTCGGCATCCTCCCTGGGCTGCTCGGCGCGGAAGCGGTCTCGCGCGCGGCCGCCTATCTGCTCGCGCGGCGCGAGCCAGGCGGCATGTGGTCGTGGGTGACGAACGGCCCGTTGCCTGCGGATTCCGACGACACCGCCTGCTGCCTCGGCGCACTCGCGGTTGCGGGTGCCGGGATCGATCGCGCGGAGGGAGTGCGGCTGCTGCGTCGCTTCTGGCGATTCTTTCGCGGCCCGTTCCGCACGTGGATGGCGCGTGGCTACTGGGGCCGGCGCGATCGCGATGATGCGGTCGTGAACTGCAATGTGCTCTGGGCACTCGAGCAGCTCGGCGCAACGCCTCGCCGCGCGGAACGTGCAGCCGTCACGCGCATCCTTGCGCGGACACGCGGCGCCACGCGCTACTACTGCTCCGCCGCCAGCGTCGCATGGGCAGCAGCGCGCGTGGGCATTCCTGCGCCGCACATCACGCGACCGCATGAGAGCGAACTCGCAGGACGTCCGCTCGAATGCGCGCTCTGGCTGCTCGCGCGTCCGCAACCGTGGCCCGCAGCGACGACGCTCCTCGTCGAAATGCAGCAGCGCGATGGTGCGTGGGCCGCGGAGCCGTGGCTGCAGGACAACACGGGATCGTGGGAGAGCGAGGCTGTGACGACGGCGTTCGCGGTCGCCGCGCTTCGCCGCATCACGCGGGACTGATTTCGCGCTGTTGCCGCCGCAGAATGCGCAGCCATTCGACGATGCGATGGGCGATGTAGCGATGCTCCCATGCGATGAATGCCGGCGCGACGAACCACAACGCCGGCCGCGTGAAGGTCAGCACGATGCTGAGTCCGAGAGGCCAGAGAACCTGATAGAAACCGGTGAGCGGCTGCCGCGCGTAGCCATCGAATGAATACGGCTGCTGCACGCCGCGGCACTGCCAGACCCACGCGCCGCTGCCGAGGAGAGCCCAGAGGGCGACCCACCACATCGCGGGCGTCTGTCTCGCCTCGAACAACACCGCCAGCATCACGAACGCGAGCTCGAACGGGAACACCACGTTGCGCAGCACGGACGCCGCACGCTCTTCGCCGACGACCGTCACCCACGTCGCGACGCCGCTCTTGCGATCGTTGTCCGCATCCAACATCTGGTGCACGAGAATCCAGCGCGTCCCCGCGAGCTCCGCTGCGGCGAGGAGCAGCCACGCGGCCGCATTCAGCGGAGCGATGGCGATGAACGCGACGAACATCGGGAGCGTCCGTTGCGCGGCGGCCGCAATCCAGACGCCGGCTGCGCCGCGCACTTTCAGTCGCAATGGCGGCAGCGAGTACGCCGCGGCGACGAACACCGTCACCGCGCCTGCCCACACTGCCGCACGTGACGCAGCAAGCAGCACGAGGCATGTGAGCGCCGCGCAGGCGAGCAGCAGGAGGATGATCGTCGCACGCACCTTCGTCAGGCGCCCCGCAGGTCCGCGCTTGCCAGCGGCTTCATCGCAATCGCGATCGGCAAAGTCGTTCGCGACGTGACCGAACGCAGCGCAGAGGCACGTGAAGAGGATCACGCCCGCAGCGCGGCGCACGATCTCGACATCGGTGAGTGGAGACGTCAACGCAGCCGCGACACACGCGATCCAGACGAACGGGATTTTCGACGCGGACCACTCGCGCCATCGCACGGCACGCATCGCGGATGCGAGCACTCGCAGCGCTCGGTTCCACGTCGATATTTCAACTGCGGGCGCAGTGGCCCTCGGCACGAGTCGGACCTTCATCAAGGATCGCCGCGCCTTGGACGCACGCGGCAAAAACAGAATAGGGGCCGCGATCGGTGCGGTCAACGGCAGGAGAGGACGAGTGCCGTCAGGAATGCCTTCCACACCGCGCGCGTCGTCACGACGCGGCGTTGCCATCGCCGTTGCGCGCCGCCGCGGACGCGGCGATCGGCGCGAGGATGACGCCGAGCAGGACCATCTCACGGAGGCGGAAGAGCGTCCCGAAGTTCGTGACCGAATATCCGAGGGGGGCTGCGATCAGCAGCGTCGACGTGAGGATGAACCAGACCAGCGGATCGCGGCGGGCGGCGGCGAAGTTTGTGATGAGCACCGCGATCGCGAAGAGCAACGCGGCATCGAACAGCAACGTATCGAGCTCGGTCACCCACATCCATCCACGTCCTCCGCCGACATGAAAAAGTCCGAGCGCTTCGCCGATCGCACGTGGAAGCACGAGCGCCGCTGCGCCGGTGAAAAAGCGCGTGATGCGCAGATTGCGTGTCGTCGCCGTGAGTGTCTCGCTGCGCGGTGCCGCGGCGTGCGTGGGTGCAATCGAGTATGCGGGCCGCTTTGCATTCGGCGGCGGCGGCGCGGTCGCTGCGTTGCTGCCCCGCACTTGTGCGTCAGCCGGCGGAGGCGTGCCGGCGTCGTAGCTGATCTGCCGCACGATGCGCCAGCCGCCGGCCTGCCGCGCAAGAAGGAAACCGACACCGCCGGTGAGCAGCTGATTATCGCGCCGCATCTGCCACTGGCCCGTCGCCGTCGCCGTGCCGTCGGGCGCGGGGTCGATGCGCATATCGGTGAACGCGATCTCGTAGTCGTGGCGAGACACGGTTGCGGTGACGTAGAAATCCTGAACCTCCGCCCGGCCGCGCGCGATGGTCATGCCGGAGCCGGTCCGCACCTCGACTTCATCCGAATCGTCGAACGTCGCGAGCACGGCGTCTGCGTCGCGGCGCCCCCAGCCATCGACGAAGCGGACGAGCAGCGCGCGAATCGCCTCGGCCTGCGCGTCGCGCTCCGATTCCGCGAACGGCACGACCGGTCGCGGCGGGCGCTTCACCCGGGTGCGCGTGCCCTCCACAATCCGCGTACTGCCGCGGGCGTATTCGAAGCTGTGGCGGGTCACGACGAGATCCTTCGCCAGCATCGACGGCAGGTGCCGCATGGTCGTGAACGTGGTCGATGGCGTGAGCAGCGCGACGACGGTCGGCGGCGTTTGCACACTGGTCCCGAAGAGCACGCACTGCGTGGCAAACAGAAAGACGATTGCGGCCGATGCGAACGCAGCGCTCTTCCGCTG
>JALYOB010000299.1 GCA_030857085.1 Acidobacteriota bacterium
CTCGCGCGCGCAATCGAGCGACGTTTCCGCGCCGGCGCGTATGGCTTCCATATCGCCAAAGACGATCCGCGCCCCCGCGTCATCCCCGCATTGCGGTTCCTGCGGCGCTATTTCGCCGGAATCGCATTCGCGCTGCCGATGGCCATGCAGGCCGCGGCCATGCTGTTGTGGGGCTACGGCATCTGGGGAGCGATCGACCTCGAGCTCGAACAAGGCAGCGCCATCGCCCTCGGATTCATCGCCAGTTACGTCGCCGCGGGCGGATTCGCACAGTCGATCGTCCGCCGCGGCCTGTTCTACATCTACCAACAGGAAGAAGGGCTCGCGCGCTGGACCGCCTTGCGCGGCTTCGGCATCGCCCTCCGCGCGACGCTCGCCTTCCTCCTCCCCGCATTACTGCTCAATCTTCTGTTCGGCATTCTCCCGTGGCCGATGGTTTTCACCGCGGCCGTCTTCTATGCGGGATTGACGGTGCTCTGGCTCTCGTGGGCTCTTCTCTATCTCGTCCGCCGGACGGGACTCCTCCTCGTCATTACGGCCATTGCACTCGCCGCAGTCATTGCCGCGGCGAAAATCGCCGGCGTTCCTCCGATCGTGGCGAACGGCATCGGCGTCCTGGTCGCCGACGCCCTCAGTCTCGGCGCCGCCACCTGGTTCCTCGGCCGCCTTGCTCGTAAGCGAGGCAACGTACATCCGGTCAATCCGCCGCGACTGTCGGTGCTGGTCTTCAGCACCTCCCGCTATTTCGTCTATGGCCTCTTGTTCAATGCCTTCCTCTTTGCCGATCGCGTGATCGCCTGGACTACGCCTGTCGGCCGCGACGACTTTCCGCCGTATCCCTTCTGGCTCAATGTCCGGTATGAGCTGGCGATGGACCTCGCGCTGGTGGTGGTGATCGTGATGGGGGGCGTGGTGCAATACGCAATCGAGCGTTTCTCCGAGAAACTCATCCCGCACGAAAAACGAACCGCCATCGGCGACCGCGACGCGTTCGTGCAGGAACAGCTCGACGCCCATCGCCGCCGCTCGTTGCAGCTCGGCATTTCTGCAATCGTCGCATTGACGCTGGCGTGGTTCATCGTGACGTCTTTGCAGCAGGTCGACAACGCTCGTTTACGGGAGGCGCTCAATGCGCCGGTGACGATGCGCGTGTTCATCGCGGCGGCCATCGGCTACGCGATTTTCATGTTTGCAGTGCGCAATCTTCTGCTGCTCCTGACGCTCTCACGCGTCGAGGCGGCGGTGCGCAGTGTCGCCTTTGCGCTGGTGGCGGATGCGGCGGTCGGCTTCGTCTGCAGCCGCGCCATCGGCTACTGGGCAGCGGTGGCGGGGGTGCTCGCCGGTTCGATCGTCATGTGCATCGTGGCCGCGCGGGAGACGCGGCGCGTGCTCGAACAACTCGATTACTCGTATTACGCGGCTTACTAACATGTACTGGCTCTACGGCATCGACACGGTTGTGCGCATCGTCATTGCGCTGGCGGTGCTGTTCGTGGCCATTCCGGCGCTGGCGTGGAAGCGCCCCGCCTCCTTTTCCCGTCTCGACTGGTTCTGGTGGAACCTCGGCGTCGGACTGACGTTCCTCACGCTGGCCGGGCAGATCCTGACGCTCCTCAATGTCGCCGCGACGGTGACGTATGTCCTGCTCTTCACCGCGATCATTGTGCTCTGTCGCGCCAGACAAGCGGGCGTAGCGCCACTGCGCTGGCTGCGCGACGCCTATCGCGATGCGGTGCTGTTCGCACTGCATCTGCTCGACGGCCGGACGAGCTTTCGTGCCCGCTTCACCGAGCGCGTGCGCACGTGGTGGGGATCGCTGCGCAATGAGATCGCGGAACATCGGGCGGCGTTCTGGTCATGGACCGCCATTACGCTCGTCGCCGCGGCAACCCGCCTGTATCGCCCGTTTGCTACGGCCAACCTCGGATTCTCCGACACCTACGTCCACCTCTACCTGATGCGCCTTCTCGATCAGGGGCGGCAGGTCGATCCGGCGTGGGGTCCCTATCCGCGCGGCATGCATTTCCTGCTGCTGGCCATCGAGCGGCTGACGAACGCCGAGCCGATTCTGCTCATGAATTTCTTCGGGGCGTTCAGCGGCGTGCTGCTGGCCCTCGCCGCCGCCTATACGGCGCATCGCATTGCGCGCAGTACGCCCGCCGCGCTGGTGGCAGGACTCGTCTTCGCCACCATGATCGGCGGCGCGCATCAATATTTCGCCCTCGGCGGCAGCGTCTCCAGTTCCAACGCTGCCGATGCGCGGCAGATGCTCAGTCAGTCGTATGACGATCTGGCCGACGCGGGCGAGTTCGACGTTCTCCTGACTGCATTTCAACGACAGACGTCGACACTGCCGCAGGAGCTCGCGATCGTGCTGCTCCTGCCCGGGGCCTTGTTCCTGCTCGACTGGCTGCGCACACGCGATCGCTGGCGGCTGACCGGTTTCATCGGCTGTACCGCCGCCATTGCGGCGATCCATTCGGGCGTCGTGGTGGCGTTGGTGGCCATGTGCGCCGCAGCGGCATTCGCGGCGCTCCTGACCCGCATCGCCACCATGCGCGACATCACCCGCGGCGCCATGGCCGGTGCAATCGGCGTGGCGATCGGGTCGACATGGATGCTCGGTTTCCTCCGCTATCGCAGCATCGCCGGACGCGAGACCGTCAGTGCGGGAAGTCATGTCGGCGCGACCGCGCTCTATTACTTCCCGTTCCTCCGCTCGTTCGCCGGCGACGCGACAGGCGAGGACGTCGCGTACATGATGCTGACGCCGTTCCTCATCACAATGGTCGTCATTGCGATCGTCCTCGCCATCATCGCCATTCGCGAGCGTGAACCAGCCGCGCTCTGGATTTCCCTCGGCACGATCTTTTTCGTCATTACGCACGCAGCCTCGGTGCTCGGGATTCCGGAGATCATTGAAGTCCGCCGTAATGCCACATGGCTGGCATTGACGCTGGCCGTGCTCCTCGGCGTCGCCATTTCCGCAGTGATCCTCCACCTGCCGCGGCGGGCGTATCTGGCGGTGCCCGCGGCTGTGATCGTGCTGTGGCTCGCGACCATGCCGAATCTCTTCGGCAGCGCGATGCGCTCCCGTCTTCTCGACTACTCCGGCTACGGCACCACCACGTACGCCGTGCTGCGTATCTCGCAGGCGCTGGAGCCCTTCACCTGGACCCTGGTCAGCTACGGTCAGGAATATCCGATGGTGCTCGGCAAAGGGTTTCACCTCAACGGCGCCGATTTTCTGGAACAATTCGATCCGGCCGAATCACCGCTTCGGATCCCGACGCCGCACGTCTTCATCGCCGTGGAGAAAACACCGCACCGCTTCCAGATCAACAACTGGTCGACGCGCTTCGATCGCGCGGCGGTCGAGGAACGTCTGCAGACGTGGTGCGCTCTGTACGGCATGACCCATCGCGACATCCGCGTGTTCCTCGACGACGATCACGTGCGCGTCTATCGCATCGATCGCGTGCCGCAAACGGCCGCCGGAGCGCGGCCATGAGCCGGGTGATCCTCAAGCGGCGCAGCGACGTGCACGTCGCCGCGGTACTGCCGGCGTACAACGTGGCGCGCGAAATCGCCACTGTGCTGCGCGGCCTCCCGCCCATCTTCACCACCATTGTCGTCGTCAATGACGCCTCTGCCGATCAGACCGGCGCAATTGCGGAGCGCTATGCAGAGCTCGACCGCCGCATTGTGGTCGTGCATCACGAGAAAAATCAGGGCGTCGGCGGGGCGATGCTGACGGGCTTCCGCACCGCGGTCGATGCGGGTGCCGACATCATCGTCAAGATCGACGCGGACGGGCAGATGCCGCTCTGGCTCGTCCCGGAGCTCATTGCGCCGCTCGTGCGCGGCGAGGCCGATTACACGAAAGGCAACCGGTTTCGCGACTTTCAGGCGGTGCGCTCGATGCCGCTCGCACGCCGCATCGGCAATGTGGCATTGAGCTTTCTCGCGAAAGCGGCGACCGGGTATTGGCGGGTTTTCGATCCGACCAACGGTTTTCTGGCCATTCGCTCCGACGTCGTCTCGCAATTACCGCTGCAGAAAATCGACCGGACGTATTTCTTCGAAATCTCGATGCTCAGCCACCTCTATCTGATCGGCGCAGTGGTGAAGGAAGTGCCGATGCCCGCGCGTTATGCGGGGGAGACGTCGAGCCTCTCGATTCCGCGCGTCCTGCGGCAATTTCCGGGACGGCTGCTCTGGTCGTTGATCCGGCGATTGATCCTCAAGAATTTCGTCTACGACTTCAATCTCGCCTCATTGCATCTGGCGGCGGGAGTTCCGCTGCTGACGATCGGCGTGCTGTTCGGCGCATGGAACTGGTTCGAATATGCAGTGCGGCTGCACGCTGCCGCGCCGACCGGCACAGTGGTCCTGCCGGCGCTCATGATCATCATCGGCATGCAACTGCTGTTGTCTGCCGCGCAGTACGACCTCGAGGCCGTGCCGCGCGATCCGGTCAATCAGGGACCCATTGCCGGCGAAGAAACTCTTCCGCGTGCCGCGCGAAGCGGTCGTACGGATAGTGAAATCGACGCTCGTACAGCAGCGGCAGCGGGTGAGGCGGCCGTGTCGCTCGCCGCAGATCGGCGACGCGAGTAAATTCGCGCGGCCTCGAAATGAGAAACAGCGGCGCGAGCCCGAGCCACGTTCTTCGCTGCGAGGGATAAAACCGCGCGAGCAGCACGTTGGCAATGAATTGCCGCCGGGGTAATTTCCGCTCCGTCCAGCCGTCGCCGACCGGCTTATTGACTCGAAACAGTGGATCGCGGACTGCAAAGCCATTGTAGAGCGGCATCTCGACGCAAGGCACTCCGCGGCGCCGCGCAAAGACAGAGGCGACGAGATGGGTGGCATCGTGATCCTGATGTCCGCCTTCCCACGCCAGCGTCACCACTTCGTCCACGCTGAGAATGTTGCCGTCGACGAATTCGAGCGCGCGGTCGAGATGCTCCGGCAGCGTGCCGTCCGCAATGCGCTGCTCCGGCGGCCCGACGAGAAAGTTTTCTACGCCTAACAGCTTCAGCACGCGCCGCGATTCGGCATCCCGCACTGCAGCAGGCGAGGCGAATGCGCCGTCCGTGAGGCAGACGCACGTCACCTGATCGCCGCGGCCGACCGCCGCCCGAATGCGCGACGCGAACGCGATCTCATCGTCCTGGTGCGCGAGGATGAAGACGATGTGCATCAGAGGTGATCCGTATCCGCCCACATGATCCGCCACGTGTGCGACGCATATTCGGCCGGATGCACGAGCAGGCGAAACCAGTGCGGGCCGGGGAAAAAGCCGGCGCGCAGGAACATGGTGAATGCGGGATGCCGCCGCGAAACGAACGCCGCGACGAGCGTGCAGCGTTCCGCGCGCGCATGCGCAACCGCATTGTGCAGAAGCCTGCGCGCGGCGCGCTTGTCGCGCCATGCGAGATCGACAATGGCCAGAGTGTCCATCCCTTTCAAGGTTGTACGGCGGGTGACGAGATAGGCGTCTTCGTCCACGCCTGTAATGCGGTAATGCCAATGTGGATTGTCGAAGAAACGCCAGGCGAGGAATTCGGCCGTCCGCGCAACGCAGCCGTCCTGCAAACCGAGCTTTTGCATCCACTCGATGTCCTTGCGCCCGAGGAGGCGTGCATTGCGCTCGCGACGCAGTGTGATGGCAGGGCGGAGAAGGACCGGAATCCGTTCCGCCGCAGTCCAGCCCCCGCGCAACATCGCACCGAGCACCGCCTTCCGAATCTGATACGCAGTGGCGACCGTGTGCTGATGATGCTCGATCGCATATCGCACCACATTCGTGAACGCCCCCTTGCCACGCGCCTCCGGGGAGGTCATTGCGTCAACGGCCAATGCGCCGGGGACGATCTGGGCGTTGATGGCGTGCGGGAGATTGAGGAGGGCGAGATGGGTCATCAGTTCCTCGGTTCCTCGGAGTTCCTCGGAGTTCCTCGGAGGGGACCCGAGG
>JALYOB010000300.1 GCA_030857085.1 Acidobacteriota bacterium
GGCGAGCGGCGACCGCCGCCGCTCGATCGCCGACAAAGCCACGAATCCCGCCACTCCCTTCACCAATTTCATCGAAGGCTTCATCGCACAGGCGTACATGTCCCTCGGCATGCTGCGCAATCCGTACGAACCGGAGGCGAAGATCGATGCCGCTGCGGCGCGGCAGATGATCGAAATCCTGACGCTCCTCCGCGACAAAACCGCGGGCAATCTCGAAGCCGACGAAGAGGATTTCCTCGAAACGCACCTGGGCGAACTGAAGCTCGCGTTCGTGCAGCGCACCAAAACGATCTGATGACCCGACGCCTCGCCGCAACCGCGATTCTCCTCGCCAGCCTGCTGCTGCCGGCGCGCGGTGTATTCGCACAACAGCAGGTCGCGCCTCGCGACATGTGGCCGCAGGCCGTCGCCGCGGCGCGTGAAGGCGACGTGGAGGAAGCGGACAAGCGGACGAACGCACTGATCACCACCGGACGCACGTTCGGCATCAAAACGTTCCCTCAATACGCCGCTGCCGCCGCAGGGCTGGCAAGCGAAGAAAAGAATTCACGCGAGATCGCACAATGGGCCACCCGCGCTGCGTCGAAACTCGACAGCGCCTCCCCCGCAGTTGCCTTCAGTGAAGCCGATCGCGCTCTGCGCACCGGCGGCTGGGGCAAAGCCATTCCAATCGCATTACAGGGCTTTGCCCGCGCGTTCAGGAATTACCGGACCAATGTCCTGAGCCGCGCCGACCTGCTGATCGTCGCCTCGCTCGCTCTCGCCATCACCACAATCCTCCTCGGCATTGCGCTCTTCATTCGCTATGGCCGCTCCATGGCTCACGATTTCCGCGAAATCCTCGGCCAGCGCATGACCGGCGGCTCCGTTTCGGTGCTCGCCTTCGCATTACTCTTCCTGCCACTGTTTCTGTGGCTCGGGCCGATGTGGCTGGTCTTTTACTGGATCGCGATTTTCTTTGCGTATGCGGATGTACCGGAGCGGATCGCGATTGCAGTGCTGCTGATCCTTTCCGCGCTGCTGCCATTGATGGCCGATTCAGCCGCCAATCGTGTCGCAGGCGTGGAGAGCCCGGTCGTCATGGCCGCACTGGCCAGTGAATATCAGGAGTATCAGCCGGATGCATTGCGGCGCCTGCAGGAGCTGATCAGCGTCGTCCCCGATCACCCGACCCTGCAACTCCTCGCCGGAAATCTGCAGGCATTCGAGGGAAATGACGATCAGGCGCAGCAGCATTACCGCCGCGCCATTGAACTCCGCGCGAATTACGCCGGTGCGCACGTCAACCTCGGCAATCTGCTGTTCCTCAACAACGAATTTCAGGCCGCATTGACGCAGTACGACGCGGCACAGAAGGCGGACCCCAAAAACGCGATCGCCTATTACAACGCCTCGGTCGCCAGCGGCGAGACGTACAAGTTCGACGAGCAGAAGGCAATGCTCGAAAAAGCGCGCAGTGCCGACCGCTCCTTCACGGAGAAGGTCGCACGCACGCCGCCGCCGCAGAAGATCGTCATGTACAGCCCGTCCATTTCCGAGGCGTGGGCGATCCATCGGGACATTGTGAAGCGGCCGGCTGCGCGGGCATTGTTCGGCAATTACTCGGTATTCGATCCGCTGCGCAGCGCGCTCAATCCGATCACCATCGGCGCATTGCTCTCGCTGATCCTCGCGCTGACGCTGTGGGCAACGCGGCGCAAGTCGGGACTCGCAAACGCCTGCATCAAATGCGGCCGCACCTTCTGCTATCGCTGCAAATCAGCGCGTGAGAGCGCGACGTATTGCACCCAGTGCATTCACATCTATCTCAAGCGCGACGGCGTTTCGCTCGATACGAAAC
Organism: Acidobacteriota bacterium; assembly: GCA_030857085.1. Lineage (GTDB taxonomy): Bacteria > Acidobacteriota > Thermoanaerobaculia > Gp7-AA8 > Gp7-AA8 > QHVT01. The sequence goes on from JALYOB010000300.1 coordinate 1,841, forward strand.
GCAAGAAGCTCGAAGAAGTGACCGAACATCAGACCGGGATGTCGCGCCGCAACAAACTCTTTGCGACCTTCCTCCCCGGCGCGGCGCAGATGATGGAAGGGCGCACCGCCAGCGGCGCACTCGGCGCGTTTTTCTTTGCACTGTTCGTACTGACCGCGATTTTCGTCGGACGCCTCGCCCCCGCGCTCGGCCCGGCTGCAGACGTTGCGCAGATGCTCGTGCGCGTCTTCGCCATTGCCGTGGCGGTCATTCTGTGGCTCACCTTGTCGCTGCCTGTGTATCGCCGGAGGGCTGCGGCTTAACGCAATGGCACTCGAAGGCACACTTCGCGACTTCAGTCTGGCCGACATCTTTCAGCTGATCGGATTGCAGCGAAAGACCGGCGTACTGACGCTGCGCAGCAAAGACGACACGGTGACGGTGACGTTCCTCGACGGAAAAGTCGTCGGCGCCGACTCGCTCAATCGCCGCCTCGAAAACCGCCTCGGCTCGGTGCTCATCCGCACCGGCTATCTGTCGCAGGACCAGCTCAGTCGCGCGCTGGAGATTCAGAAAGAGACGCTGCAGCGGCTCGGCTTCATCCTCACTCATTACGGCATCATTTCCGCCGAATCGCTCAAAGAAGCGATTCAGCTGCAGATCACACAGATCGTCTATCGCCTGTTCCGCTGGAAAGACGGCGATTACCACTTCTCGCAAGAGACGACAATCGAATACGACCGCGACAACGTCACGCCGATCACCGCCGAGTCGATCCTGATGGAAGGCGCGCGAATGATCGACGAATGGCCGATCATCGAAAAGCGGATCCGGTCGTACGACATGGTCTTCCGCAAGAAGCTGACGGACCAGGAAATCGTGGTGGTCGGCGCGGAAGAAGCGGACGAAATCGATTTCGATGGCCGCGCGAAAAAGCGCAAAGGCCTCACCGACACGATCCGCATTTCGCAGGAAGAGAAATCGATTTACGACCTCGTCGACGGCACCATGACCGTCAACGACATCGTCGAAGTTTCCCGCCTGCCGGAGTTCGATACCAATAAAGCGCTCTACGAGCTGCTCACGCGCGACCTCATTGAAGAAGTGCGTGGCCCGAGCGCCGAAGCGGTCTTGCAGCAATCCACGCCGGTCGACGAAATTGAAGTCGCCGAAACGCCGGTCCCGCTGCCGCTCGTCATTCTGCTCGTGGCCATTGGGCTGGTGTCGCTGGTGACGTCGGTCAAGAACCCGCTCAACAGCTTCCGCCCGCTGGTCCCCCGCACCGGCGCCATGTCGTCCATTACGGCCACGCGCAAGGCGGTTTCATTGCAGCGCATTCAGGCGATCGGCCAGGCGCTCGAAAAATACAACGACGTCCACGGTCATTTCCCCAATGACCTCAAACAACTCGCCCCCCACTACATCAACGCCTCACTCCTGAGCGACCCCTGGGGCAACCCGTACAAATACCTCCTGCAACCAAGCCGCTACCACGTGATCGGCTTCAAACCCGACGGCAAAACGGACACCGACCTGTTCCTGTCCCGCTCCGTGGGCGGGCCGGCTGCGCCGGCCACGCGGCAGGTGGAGACGGGCGGGATTACGTTGATTGATTGACACGGTGGCGCGTGTCATCCCACCGCCACTGCGCGTTCCATAGGCGTGTCATTCCGAGCGAAGTCGAGGAATCCCCCGCCTATGGAACTGGCCGTCGCCTGTAGCAAGGGATCCCTCGACTTCGCTCGGGATGACACGAAAGCGCGTGTCATCCTGAGCCGCGTAGACGGCGAAGGACCTTCTCCGCGGCCTACTGGAAGGTCCTTCGCTTCGCTCAGGATGACACCGGGGTGACGGGCGCCACGACCCGCAACTTCTCTCCCGCCAACACAAACACCACCGGCGTGCGCGTCAATGGCTCACCATCCGCGTAAACCGCCATGGGCGTCTCGCTCGAAAACCCGAACGCGCTTCCGCGAAGCATCTCCACGAAGCGGCTTTTCACGTGTGCTCCGGTATACGCCTTCGGCAGTGTCTTCAGTAATTCGCCGCGGGTCGTACTGTGCACGATGCACAAGTCCAGCAAACCATCGTCAATGCGCGCGTCGGGCGTAATGCGAATGCCGCCTCCGTATTGGCGTGTATTGCCAATTGCGGCGAACATGATCTTTTCGTCGCGCGTCGTCTCGCCGATGCGGATGCGCACAGGGCGCGGTGTAAATCGCGGCAGGACGCGCAGAATCGCGTACAGATACACAGCAGATCCTCGCAGGAACTTCACGTTGCGGTTCGCGTAATCGGCGACTTCCGAATCGAAGCCGAGGCCGGCGACGCCGAGGTAGCGGATGTCGTTGGCGAGGGCGACGTCGACTTCGCGAACGGCGCCATCGAGGATCACATCGCATGCTTTGCGCACATCGCGCGGCAGGCCGAGGACGCGCGCAAAATCGTCGCCTGAGCCGCCGGGTACGATCGCGAACGTGCCGCGCGTCAGATCGAACTCGCGCAATGCGAGATTGATCGTTCCATCGCCGCCGCAAACCACCACCCGGTCGTACCCGGCGCGCGACGCCTCGGCGGCGATGCGCACGAGATCATCGGGACCGGTGCTCGGCTCCGCATCCACCCGGGCGCCGCGCGAGCGGAGGTACTCCTCGACCTGCCGCACCTGACGCCGCGCGCGGCCGCGGCCCGCGGCCGGGTTGTAAATCACTTTGAGATGCACGCTGTCGGTCGAGTGTACACGGGAACCCGCGGGCCGCTCGAACGTAGAATCCTTTGCGATGAAGCACGTACGCACGTTCCTCGTTCTCTTTGTGATCAGCCTCGGATGCGGCCGTCCCGCGGCCGAGTCGCAGCCCGTTCGTCCGGCCGGCAACGCCCCCACGATTCCGCCGAACGTCAGCGCGGCTCGGCGCACGCCGATCGTCGTCGTCGCGCACAACGTGCTGCCGTCGGTCGTGAACATTCAGACCGAGGCGACGATCCGTCGCAGAGCGGTCGACCCGTTCAGCGATCCCTTCGGCTTCTTCGGCGGCGGCGATCGCGCATACACCTCCCAGTCGCTCGGCTCCGGCTTCGTCTGGTCGTCCGACGGCATCGTCGTCACGAACAATCACGTGGTCGAAGGAGCGTCGCGCATCACCGTCAATCTCAATGACGGACGGCAGCTGCCCGCGAAACTCGTCGGCGTCGATCCCGACAGCGACGTGGCGGTGTTGCGCGTCGATCAGAAGGGGCTCACGCCCGCGCCGATCGGAACGTCCTCCGATCTGATGATCGGCGAGTCGGTCGTCGCGGTCGGCAATCCGTTCGGCCTCAGCGGAACCGTAACCACGGGCGTCGTCTCGGCCCTCGGCCGCTCCGTTCCATCACAGGATCAGTCGCGCACGTTCACCGACTTCATTCAGACCGACGCCTCGATCAATCCCGGCAACTCGGGCGGACCGCTGCTCAACATCGAAGGCCGTGTCATCGGCATCAACGTGGCGATTTACGCGCAGGCGCAGGGAATCGGCTTCGCCATCCCGGTGGATCGCGCGAAAAAAGTCATCGAGGATCTGCTGCGTTACGGCGTCGTGCACTCCGCCTGGGTGGGCGCGGTGACGGCGACACTCACACCCGAGGAGGCAAAACGCCTCGCGCAGAAAACGCAGCGGGGTGCGGTGGTCGTGCGCGTGTTCGGCGGCTCGCCTGCCGAAGCAGCGGGACTCAAGACCGGCGACGTGATCACCGCCGTCGGAGGAAAGCCGGTCGATTCGCGAGAAGCTTTCTCGACCGCCACCGCCACGCTCGCACAGGGATCGGCCGTGCAGCTCACGGTCGATCGCGGCGGCAGCACGCGCAACGTCAGCGTCCGGCCCGCCGAGCCGCCCGCGGCGCTCGGATTGCGCATTCTCGAAGAAGTGGCCGGCCTGCGCGTCGCGGATGAAAATCGCGCCGTGATCGTCGATGAGGTCGTGCGTGGCTCGCGCGCGGAAGGGATCGGCCTCGCGCCGGGTGACGTCATCGTGGCGGCGAACAACACCGAGGTGACGTCGTCGCGCGATCTGAACACGGAGCTGACGCGGAGCGCGGAGAGGTCGTCGTTCGTGCTGTCGGTGGCGAGGGGGAGGTATGTGTACAACCTCACCTTCCCCATGGGGGTTTAGTTTGGAGTGCGG
>JALYOB010000301.1 GCA_030857085.1 Acidobacteriota bacterium
GTGTCGCGGAGGGCTTGGCCTGTCAGACGGGTCCGGGCCCGTGGGCCCGGCCGCCGGAGGCCCCCGGTCGTTCCCTACAACTCCACCTCCGCGATGCCGCTGGCGATCACGTGGATGGTGATCGTGTCGGGTTGCGGTGTCACGGTCGTCGCGGTCACTGCGTCCGCGCGGCCTTTCAGTTTCACGCCGCGGGCGAGGTCGCGATTGAGGGCGCGGGTCACTTCCGCGCGAACCGTGGCGATGCGGGCGCCGAGATCGAACTGCGCGGATTCGCGCATGCGCTGGCGGATCGATTGATGCGCGGCGCGTTCGGCGATGCGGGCGAAAAAGCCGCGGCGTTTCGGATCGAGCGAATACTCCAGATCGGGGACCACGATGCGTGACGTTGCGGGATCGAAGCGCGGCGTTCCTTCGAGAAACAGCGCGCCGCGATAATTGCGCAGCACGCCGCCGCGATAGTCGATCTGCGCTTCGACCAGAAGCTTGCCGTTCGGCGCGGGTGCGATGCGCAGCGACTCGATCGTGAGCGGCTTTCCGTTCACCGTGTACGTCTTCTTCGCGAACTCGTTCGATGCCAGACGGCTTGCTTCGTCGTACGGCAACTGCAGATCGAGCGGGACGCGCACGCCGCCTGGAGTTGCGTTCGCGACTTTCAGCGGAGGCAGCGGCTTGCGTGCGGTGGCTGGCTTGTTGCCGACGATGACGCGCGTTTGTGCGCGGAGCGTGAGCGTGCTGGTGACGATCTGGCCGGAACCGCTGATCGGCGTGAGCGCGACGTCGGCGGGTTCGAGCACCAGCCACGTGCGCTCGGCGAGCTCCGTGGGCGTCTGCAATGACGTCCAGATCTGCTCCGCGTCGGGGCGCAGATTCGTGAGCGCGGGCGTGTTCTTGTCGATGATGCGCGCGGCGAGGTTGAGCTGCTGATCGACCACCGGCGCGACGAAGCGTTTCGTGATGTCGACGTCGAGCCAGGTCACCTCGCATGGCCTCGCGTAATGCACCGGAAGAAGGCGCGTTGAGGAGCGCAGCCGCCACGCCGGATCCCAGTCGAGCTTCGACTGCAGGTGAATCTCGGCGACGCGGCGCGGCTCGCCGAAGCCGCAGGAGATGCATGGAAAGCGGCCGCGGCATGCTTCGAGCGCGTAGCTGACTTTCGTCGTCGCGTGCAGGCCCGCGCCGATCATCTGCAGGCGAATCGGATCGCGTGCGACGTCGTAGCGGACGTCGATGCCGCGCTCGGTCGTCGTGTCCGCGAATTTCGTGGGGACGTTCTTCTCGAGCTCGGGCGAGAGCTTCGCGAGATTCATCCGGATGGGGACCACGATCGTCGAGAGCTCGGCCGCCGGCTGTGCGGGCGGAGCCTGCGCACGCGCCACGCATGCAACAATTGCGGCGAACGGGAAGAACGCGCGCGCTGTGTGCGCTCTGAACCGGAACAGCATGTCGAATCCGATCAACCGCGCCACGGCCTCGCTCGTTCCAGGAGCTCACCCCTGAAGCGGATCGGATTTCTTCCTCTCTTCTTTCTCCTCCTCGGCGCGGGGTTCGCTGCGGCGCTCTGGACGCGCGTTCGTTCGTACAGCGACCTCGACGTGCGCACGCGCACCGATTCCGCCGCTCCGGAAGTGCGCACCGACACCCTTGCGCCTGTCGCGAACGACACCTCGATGGATGTGCTCATCTCCACCGACACGTCGCTCACGCCCGAGCAGCAGGGGGAGCGTGCCGCGGCGGCCGCGCGCGAGCGCCGCTTCAATGAGCTGCTGCGCGCGGCGCCTCCCGGATCTTCGTCGACGCCTGCCGCGGCCGCGGTTGCGCCCTCTGCCGCAAAGCCGTCGCTCCTCGACCGCGTCGTCGCGCCGATCGCCAACGCCCTAGGCATCAACACGCCGCGCCCGCAACGCGCGACGCCGTCACCTCAGGCGCAGCCGCAGCAGCGCCCTTCCGAATCGCGTCCGTCTTCTTCTTCCTCACAACAGACCGAGCCGGAGCGGCGCGATCCGGATGATCCCGACACCGACACCATTCCGCCGCAACTGATGGCGGCCGAGTTCACGCCGGCGCAGGTTGCGGATGGCCAAGAGACGGTGTTCGGCGCTGTGGTCAATGACAACCTTTCCGGTGTGCGCAGCGTCTCGGGTGTGATCGCCAGTCCGAGCGGCTCGATGCAGGGCTTCGCCTGCACGCGCGAAGGAGAGACGAATCGCTTCGTCGCGCGCATCAACGTGCCGGACAACGCGCCGGCGGGCGTGTGGGTCGTCAAGTACCTCACGTTGATGGACAACGCGAGCAACAGCATCAACCTCAACGCGATGCAGGGTGGACTGCCGAGCACCGCCAGCTTCCGCGTGGTGTCGAACGATGCCGATGCGACGGGGCCGCAGCTCAAGCGGCTCTGGCTCGACCGGCAGGCGATGCGGACGACCGATCACAACACGCTGTTCGTCGAGGCGGAGGACGACAAGTCGGGGATTGCTCTGGTGAGCGGGGTGCTGGTCAGTCCGTCGCAATCGGCGCGCATCGGCTTCGGATGCCGTGCGGGTTCGACGGGAGTGTGGGAGTGCCCGATCACGCCGCCGGTGTGTCTCGACTGCGGACGCTGGCAGCTCGAGCAGATTCAGTTGCAGGACAAGGCGAACAACAGCACCGCGCTCCGACGCGACAACAGCGAGCAGGTGCGCAATCTCGCGCTCGACATCGCAGGCGATCGTTGCGATGCGCAGGCGCCGGTCATCACTTCCGTGACCGTCGATCCGCTCGTGATCTCGAACGCGGAACGGAGCGTCATCACCGTCACCGCAACCGCGGTCGATGAGGGCGGTTGCGGCGTCGCGAGTCTGAGCGTGCAGGCCGTGCCGGTGGGCGGCATCGGCGGCCAGCGTCAGGCCGCGACGCTGATGCCGACCGGCGACGGCACGACGTGCATCGGCAAGATCACCATGCCCGCGAACGTCGCGAAGGGGATGTGGTCCCTCTCCTGGCTGCACGCGCTCGACAAGGGAAACAACCTGCGCGCGTACTCGGCGACGGATCCTGTGTTGTCGCGGGTGACGTTTCGGGTGGAGTGAGGCGGTTGGTTGTCGGTTATCGGTTGTCCGTTATCGGTGCTCCGCCGGAACCGACAACCGACTACCGAGAACCGACAACCCAGCGCAAACAAAAAAGGCTCGCGGTCTCCAGCCCGCGAGCCTCATTCCCGGTCCGTTCACAGCTCTGGAGAGCATTCGAACCGAATCGTTCCGCCGTGCCTCTGCCGCACGGAACATCGCGATTCGTTCACAGCCGCAGAGGGGCATTCGAATCGCTCGCCGCGGCGTCCAACGCAACCCCGTGGCACCCTTCAAGCCGTTGACATCGTGCGCGGCGCATCCAGGCTGAAGGCGAGTTTCAATCTCGGTTCGCGCGCGCGGAACGTCAAGTAGTGTCCGAAAATTTTTTTTGGCGACTCCCCGTTGTCGTCGTACGATACGCACCCCAACCGTTCCCACGACCGGGAACCAATCACTGAAAGGTAACGCACACTCCCATGAGTCAGTCGAGAGAGAACGCCGAGGCTACGTCTTTTGCCGAGGCGATGGAGAATCTGGACCTAAAAACCCCGCAGCAGGGTGAGCTGCTTCGCGGGACAATCGTCTCGATCTCGGGCGATGACGCCTACATTTCCTACGGCGGTCCTTCCGAGGCCGTGATGGAGACGGCGGAACTGGAAGGTCTCGATATCGGCGATCAGATCGAAGCGACGGTCGTCAAAACGGGCGCGGAAATCCGCGTGTCGCGGAAGCTGATCAAGGGGAAGGCATCGCTCGACCAGCTGCGCACCGCGTTCGAGAGCCGCCTCCCGGTGGAAGGCAAAGTCACGGGCCGCAACAAAGGCGGCTTCGAAGTCAACGTCAGTGGTCTGCGCGCCTTCTGCCCGCTGTCTCAGATCGCTCTCGGCAAGATCGAAAACCCCGATGCGTTCGTCAATCAGACGATCGAGTTCCGCATCACGGAGCTCTCCGATGATGGCCGCCGCATCGTCGTGTCGCGCGCTGCGCTGCTCAAGGAAGCGGCCGCGGAACGCGCCGCCGAAACGCGCAACCGCATCGTCCCCGGCGCCGAGCTCACCGGCCGCGTGAAGACCCTCACGCCGTTCGGCGCGTTCGTCGACCTCGGCGGCGTCGATGGCCTGCTCCACGTCTCGGAGATGAGCCGCCGCCGCGTCACCAATCCGCAGGACGTCGTGGCCATCGGTCAGGAAGTCACCGTCAAGGTGATCAAGATCGAGAACGACGGCAAGCGCATCTCGCTCTCGATGAAGGATCAGGAGCCGGATCCTTGGCATGACGTGGCCGAGCGCTTCACGCCGGGCACGCAGTTCACGGGCCGCATCGTCCGCTCCACCGACTTTGGCTACTTCGTCGAAGTCGAGCCGGGCGTCGATGGTCTCGTGCACGTCTCGCAGCTTCCGCACGGCATCAAGCCGGGCGATCCGGAAGTCGCGATCGGCACGACGGTCGAAGGTTGGGTGCGCGAAGTCGATTCGTCGAAGAAGCGCCTCTCGCTCTCGCTCCGCGCAGTCGCGGTGCAGGATCCGTGGGAGACGGCGACGCAGCGTTACTCGATCGGCAAGGTCGTGCAGGGCACCGTGGATCACGGCGCAGCGCCGGGCGTGTTCGTCGAGCTCGAGCCGGGCCTCACGGGTCTGATCCCGAACTCGGAGATCGTCGTCCCCGCGGGCACCGATCCCTCGACGATGCATCCCGCCGGCGAGAAGCTCATGGTTCGCATCATGAGCATCGACCCGCAGCGCAAGCGCATCTCGCTCAGCCACGAGGCGGCGAAAGCGGCGGCCGAGCGCGAGGAGTACACGAAGTTCATGGACGAGCGGAACGACGAAGGTTCCGGCGAGTCCGCCATGGCGCTGGCGTTCCGCCGCGCGATGGAAGGAAAGAAGAACAAGTAAGCGCGCGTCTTCGCGCGGGTTCACGAAAAAGCCGCCCGGAGGGGCGGCTTTTTTGTTGTCCGTTGTTCGTTGTCCGTTCCGGGCGATGCGTCGCCTGAACGACAACGCCCAACGGACAACGGATAACGGACAACCCTTCTCGACTAGACTGCGCACCATGCGCATCTTCCTCACCGGTGCCACCGGCTACATCGGCTCTGCAGTTGCTGCTGTGTTTCGCGAGCGGGGACATGATGTCGATGCTCTCGTTCGTCCGGATGCGGATACCGGCGCGTTGCGCGAGCGCGGTGCGGTCATCGTCACCGGCGATCTCGAATCGCTGCCTTCATTGCGCGAGCAGATCGCGAACTGCGATGCGTTCGTGCACACGGCGGTTTCGGCAAAGAACAAGGTGGAGAACGATCGGGCGGCCATCGAGACGTTCACGTCGCTGCCCGGCTTCTTTCTCTACACGTCCGGCGTGTGGGTGCTGGGGAACACGAAGGATGCGAACGAAGAATCGCAGACGAACCCGATCGCGCTCGTGACGTGGCGTGCGCCGCACGAGCAGCTCGTCGGTCAGGGCGGCGGCGCGGTGTTGCGTCCCGGATGCGTGTATGGCGGGAAGCAGTCGCTGTTCGCGAACTGGTTCGCGGCCGCGGAGCAGAATCGCGCGCTGGAGATCGTCGGCGACGGCACGAACCGCTGGGCTCTGGTCGACCTGCACGAGCTCGCGGATCTCTACGTGCGCATCGTCGAACAGCGCATCACCGGCATCCTCCACGGCATCGACGACAGCGATGCAACGCTCGACGAATGCGCGCGTGCCGTCGCACCGAATGGAACGATCGAGCACACGTCCGCTGACGCCGCACGCGAGAAACTCGGGCCGTTCGTCGATGCGCTGACCCTCGATCAGCGGATCGGCAGCGAGGCCACGCGACAGCGCACGGGATGGGCTCCGCGAAGAACGTTCGTGAACTCGATCGAAGCGCAGTGGCAGGAGTGGCGCGCCTGATTTGGAGTGCGGCGACGCCAGTCGCCGCTTTGACTC
>JALYOB010000302.1 GCA_030857085.1 Acidobacteriota bacterium
CGGCGACCCCATCAGAATGACCAGCCGATCGCCGGGACGCACGAGGTCTTTCGCGATGAGGTAGTCGTCCACGCGATCGACGATCTGTTCGTGGAACTCGCCGGTGTCTTTGAGAACGAACGGCTGCACGCCCCAGAGCAGCGTCATGCGTCGTGCGACCCAGCTCGAGGGCGTGAGCGCGATGATCGGCACTTTCGGGCGGAACTTAGACATCAGCCGCGCGGCGAAGCCGGTCTGGGTGAAGACGACGATGAACTTTGCGTCGAGCTGTTCGGCCGCGTAGTTGGCCGAGCCCGCGAGCGCGTCGGTGAACTCGTCGGTCTCGGAGTCTTTGCGGAACGGCTCCCGCTCCCATCCGGAGTTCACATGCTGCCGGTTCGCCTCGGCCGCGAAGACGATGCGCGCCATCATCTGCACGGCTTCGACGGGATACCGTCCCGACGCGGTTTCGGCCGAGAGCATGACTGCATCGGAGCCGTCGAAGATGGCGTTCGCGACGTCGGAGGCCTCCGCGCGCGTCGGACGCGAGTTCGTGGTCATCGACTCGAGCATCTGCGTGGCGGTGATGGCGAAGCGTCCGAAGTGACTCGCCCGCGCCAGGATTTTCTTCTGAATGATCGGCACCGCCTCGGGCGGCAGTTCGACGCCGAGGTCGCCGCGGGCGACCATGACGCCATCGCTGACTTCGAGAATCTCGTCGAGATTGTCGATCGCCTGCGGCTTCTCGAGCTTCGCGATGACCTGCACGTCGTCGCCGCCCGCTTCGTGCAGCAGCTCCCGCAGATGCACGATGTCGCTTCGGCGGCGCACGAACGAGGCGGCGATGTAGTCGAGCTGCTGTTCGACCGCGAACTTCACGTCGACGCGATCTTTGTCGGTGATCGCGGGGATGGTGAGCTCCGAGTCGGGGAAGTTCATCCCCTTCTTCGACGAGATCGGCCCGCCGTGAATGACCCGCGTGCCGACGCGGGTGTCGTCGACGCTGGTGACGACGAGCTCCACGAGGCCGTCGTTGATGAGGATGCGCTGTCCGATCTGCACTTCGCGCGGCAGCGGCGTGAAAGGTGTCGAGACTTCGCGCGCGTCGCCGACGCGCTTTCCGGTGCTGATCGTGAACGGCTGTCCCGCTTCGAGATAGTGCACGCCGTCGACGTCGCCGATGCGCAGCTTCGGGCCCTGAATGTCGCCGACGATGGGGACGTAGCGTCCGAGCTCGGTCGAGACGTCGCGGATGATGCGCACGAGCTTCGCGTGATCTTCGTGTTTGCCGTGGGAGAAGTTGAGACGAAAGGCGTCGACTCCGGAGGTGAGGAGCCGCTCGATCATCGGTTCGTTGCCGCTCGCAGGGCCGAGCGTCGCGAGGATTTTGGTGCGCCGCATTGGGGCGCGGAGTGTATCAACTGACGCGCGCAGCGCCGCGGGCGCCGCGCGCGAAATTGAAAATTGAAAATTGCAAATTGAAAGATCGGATCACAAGCGCACGCCCCTCGTGCCGGTCGTTTTTCAATTTTCAATTTTCAATTTTCAATTGCTTTCACTGTCGCGCCGGAATCACCGGCCGCGGCACCGGCACCTCTTCCGCGGTCACGTTCGGGATGAACACGACTCCATCAAAGTCCTGCAGCAGGTCGAACCTGCGCGTGGCGGCGCTCGCGACGCTGCCGGGGATCCACAGGCCGCCGACCCAGTGCATCGCGTGCGGAGCGCGGAGCCATTCCGGTGCGGAAGCGGGGTCGGTGCCGCAGGGCCATGCGGTCATCGTGCTGGCCAGTGGCGCGAGCACGTTCTCGAAGCTTTCTTCCGCCGGCGCGTCGAGCGTCGAGACGGCGAGGCGATCTTCGGGATCGTTCGGGATCTGCGCGACGAACGAGCCCTGGCCGAACGTCAGCGCGAGCGGCGCGTAGGCGCAGCCGAGGGCGGCGCGGAGGAAGGCGCCGGCAGTCTGGCCGCGGGCGGCGACGTGCGCGTTGTGCGCCCAGAACACGGTTCGTTGTCCGTTCGCTGCGCGCAACACACGTGCGGCCATGTGCCAGTCGCGCGAGCGTCCGTTCGAGTTGAAGTCGGCGAACGTGGCGAGGTTCTGCGCCGCTTCGAGCGCGCGATCGACGTCGACGCCGCGTGCGCGCAGCAGCGGAGCGTCGAGCGAAAGGCGCGCGACCAGCTCGAACAGAAACTGCCGCGTTTCCGTGGAAATGTCGGAATTGCCGAAGACGAGCGTCTGCTCATCGGCGGCGGCGAGCTCCTTTTCCGCCGCTGCCCAGCGCGCGCGCAGCGTGTCTTCGATGAGCGGCGCGATCGTCCGACGCGAACGTTCGTTGCCCTGCGCATCGACACCGGCGAGACGCACGCGATCGCCGGGATGCGCGGCGTTCCATTCATTCAGCCATGCGAGGAGCGCACGCCGCGTGCGGACGCCGATCCAGCCGCCCGCCTTCTCTTCCGCACTCTCGTCGGAGCTCGCCTCGATCGCGATCACGCGAAAGCCATGCTTCTCGATCAGCTCTCGCGTGAGCGCGAGGCGCCTGTCGCCGAATTCGCGGCTGCCGTGCGTCGCTTCGCCGAGGGCGATGACGGTGGCGCGCTTTGCAACGTCGGCGATGCTGCTCGTGTGCGCGCGCAGCCACTCCGTCGCCGCGGCGCGTTTCGCGCGGCGCGTCTCCAGCAATGCAGTCGTCGCGCGGGCGCTGCGCAGTTCGCGCAGCTCGATGCGATACCGCCCCTCCGGCTCGTTCGCATCGAACGGATGCACGCGCAACGTGAATGTGCCCGCCTCGCGCGCGAGGACTTCCGCGATCTCGTCGCCACGCCGGCCGGTGGGGCCATCGATTGCGTCGAGCAGCACCGCGCGCGGCGAGACGATGTCGACGATCACGTCGACGCCGTCCTGCGTCACGACGACCTCCGCCGACTGCCCCCGTTGCAGCCGCAGTTCGTACGGGTGGCTCGCGTTCTTTTCGAGTGTCTGCGCGAGCGGCTGATGCGGAACGAGGAGCGTGGCCAGGAGCAAGGCGATCATGCAGGTGAGTACCCGCACGATCGAAAAGGTTTCACCTGCAGCCGTCGATGCTGGCGATGCGCGTGAGCACGACCCGGCCGCGCACCGCGTCGAGCATCACCCGCGCGCGTTCGTTGCCTGTGCGCACGACCATCCGCTTCTGCCGCTGCTGCGGCACCGCATCTCCTTCGATGTGCATCGCGTCGGACGCGAGCGCGGCCACGTAGCCGCTGCCGTCCGGCGCAAACGCGAGCGTCACCCGCCCGTCGAGCGTGCGCATGCGGTACGAGCGCGCCGGCGCGAGCGCACCGCTGTAGCGCGCGGCGCCCAACGCGGTGAAGACGTCGACGTCGCCGCTGACGTTGGCGATCTCGATCTGGCCGCTGGTGTCTTTCACATTCACGCTGCCGCCGACGCAGGAGATGTTCGTCTTCCCGTTGATCGAGACGACGCTCACGCCGCTCTTCACATTCGCGATGAAGGTCTTGCCGTTCTGCGACGTCACATCGACCAGGCCATCCACGCCGCTCACGTCGACGTTGCCATTGCCGGTTTCGACGAGCACGTTGCCGCCGATGGCGCGTGCGATCACGTTCGCGTTGGCGGTCTTCGCCTCGACGTTGCCGCGGATCTGCTCGGCGCGAACCTCCCCCGCTGCCGCATCGATGCGCAAGGCCGCGACATCGCGAATGACACCGATCGCGCGGCCGGAACCAATCCACTCCACGCGTGCGTCGCGCGGTATGACGAACTGCATGCCATTCGTCGCGTCGAGTTCGAAGGTTTGCGCATCGACGCGCCGCACGTTCGGTGCACGCACTGCGTCGACCGCGCCGCCGGTGATCGTGGCAGAGACGTTTGCCGCACGTACGCGGACGGTCATCGCCTCCGCGCTGCTCGCAAGAACGAACGCGATCGCAATCAGCCACTTATTCATGCGACACCGTCCGCATCACCTGCAGTTGCGCGTCGTATGCGGCCACCGCTCGCATCACCGCCTGCGCATCCTCCGGCGCGCGCATCGCCGCGGCTTCCGCCGCACGCGTCGCATTGCGCAGGTCGTTCAGCATCGGATCGTCGCGGCGCTCGAACGGACGAAGCGCATCGCGGTAATGCGCGACAGCAATCGAGCCGGCGCTCGGCGTCAGCACATGCCGCGGCATGAACACGAGCGCGCTCACAACCATTGCAAACACCGCCGCCACGGCCGCGAAACGCCACCGCGACGTGCGCCGCGTCTCGATGCGGGCCGCAATCGCATCCCACATCGGCGGCACCTCGATCGACCGCGCATAGCCGGCATACATCGCGTCTTCCCGTTCGATCTCGTTCATCTCTCCTCCACAAATCCGCGCAACGCCTCGCGCAGCTGCAAACGCGCGCGATGGACGTCGGTCTTGAGCTTCGCGATCGCCGAGCCGGTGACGGCTTCGATCTCTTCGTAGCTCCGCCCTTCGAGCACTTTCAGCGTGAACGCAACCCGCTTTTCTTCGTCGAGCCGCAACAGCGCGCGGCGGATGGCGTCGCGCAACTGGCCGCTCATCGCGCGCTCCTCCGCTCCCTCGCTCTCGATCCCATCCGCCACCGCATCGGCGTCAAACACGCGCAACGACTGCCGCCGCGCACGCCAGTCGTTCCGCACGACGTTCCGCGCAATGCCGCACAACCAAGTCGAGACCGCGCTCCGCTCTTCGTACCGCCCGAACGCCTCGAACGCCCGGACGAACGTCTCCTGCGTCAACTCCTTCGCCAGCTCGGCATCCCCAACCAGCGCGTAGACAAAGCGATAGACGAACGGGTGCTCCCGCTCGAAGAGCAGACGAAATTGCTCAACCGTCGCCATCGCGTTCCTGGAGTGAGTAACACGAGGCGGGGAGAAGTTTCAGGGTTCGGACGACGGAGCGCAACGTTGCAGTAGCGAGTGGCGCGTTGCCCGGGCATCTTCGCCTGGGCAACACGCATCATGAGTTCGCTACGTGCGGTTGCGGTCTCGCGCCGCGTGGCGCCCTGGCGGAACCGCCCGGGCAACTCGCCACACGCCACTCGCCACAGGCGCTTGCGGCGCTACCTCGCCGCGAGCGCCGGCTGCAGCTTCCGGCCGAGCACCTGCGCAATCGCGTCCACCTGCACCACCACCTGCTCGAAGGCCTCCGGCAGCAGTGCCTGCGGGCCGTCGCTCAGAGCTTCTTCCGGCTTGTGATGCACTTCGATCAGCACGCCGTCCGCGCCTGCCGCGATCGCCGCGCGCGACATCGGCAGCACTTTGTTGCGCTTCCCCGTCCCGTGGCTCGGGTCGACCAGAATCGGCAGGTGACTGATGCGCTTGATCGCCGGGATCACCGACAGGTCGAGCGTGTTGCGCGTGTGATCCGCAAACGTCCGCACACCCCGCTCGCAGAGGATCACGTTGTAGTTCCCCTCGGACATGATGTACTCGGCCGAGAGAAGCAGTTCCTCGAGCGTTGCCGCCATGCCGCGCTTGAGCAGCACCGGCTTCCGCGCGCGCCCCGCGCTCTTGAGCAGCGAGAAGTTCTGCATGTTGCGCGCGCCGATCTGGATGCAGTCCGCATACTTTTCGACCAGCTGCAGCGACTCGTGATCCACCGCCTCGGTCACGATCGGGATATCGAACTCCTCCCGAACGCGCGCGAGGATTTCCAGCGCCTGCTCGCCGAGTCCCTGAAACGAGTACGGCGAGGTGCGCGGCTTGTATGCGCCGCCGCGGAACAGCTGACCGCCGGCGCGCTTGATCCGCTCCGCGATCGTGCGCGTCTGCTCGAGCGACTCGACCGCGCACGGTCCGCCGACCACGACGATACCCGTACCGCCGACGTCGACGCCGCCGACGTTCACGATCGAATCATCCGGACGCGCCTCGCGGCTGACCAGCTTGTACGCGTGCGAAACCGGGATGACTTCCTTGACGCCCGGAAAGTTCTCGAGAACCGACGGATCGGCCTTGCCCGAATGT
>JALYOB010000749.1 GCA_030857085.1 Acidobacteriota bacterium
CCGCGTAACAGAGCGGCGGCTCTGCCGCCGCACTCCAAACTCACTCGAATGTCACGACGTCGCTGTCCATCCTTCGCGAGGGCAGTGCACGCCGGAGTTCAGGAATCGTGAAGACGTCTACGTAAGGCGGAATCGCCGGCGGACGGTTCGCACGCGAGTAGCCTCGATAAACGACGGCATTCCCCGTGTCGAGGATGTCGCGCAGCAGCAGTTCGCCGGTTTCGTAACGGTGCTCAAACCGCGGAACGCCTGATGTCGAGAGAGAGCCGCGGAAGGCACGATGACGTCGCCCAACGCAAGGCCGATCTCGACATCTTCTGCCGGTGCGGATCGGATCGTGACGGAGCGAATGCGGCCGGCCGGGAGCCTCAGCGTTGCCGGATCGACCATGGGAACGGCGATCAAGGCAAGAGGATGACTCGCGCTGATGAAAATCGCATGTTGGCCGGCGTGCGGTTGCCGGAACCGAAACGTGCCGTCGCGCGCGACCGTCACGGCCTCGAGCGTGTCGCCCGAGGCGTTGACGAAAAACAGCATTCCGCGCTCGACACCCGCGACACCCTCGATCGTGCCCCGTTCGTCGACGATCTTCGGCAGGGCCAGGGTCAGCGACCCGTTCTCCGGCGTGCCACAGGCTTCGTCGTGCGCGTCTGCTTTTGCGCAGATGACATACGGCCGGCCCGCGGGAGGATTGCGTAATCGCGCATGTCCGTCGATATCGGTCCGCGGCCCCGGCGCATTGAGGAGCACGGCGCGCGAGTCGGGATCAGCGACGGTGATCGAGATCTTGGCGTCCGCAATCGGTGTACGGGAGTTCGCTTCGACTACGGTCAAATCGACGGGCGACGGAAGGTCGATCTCGATCGTTGCCATGTGCGTCAGCGGCGTGCCGGGAAAGAACGTGTAGGTATCTGCATCGTGGTCGCAGGTGGTCACGTCAATGCGGCCGCGTGTCCGGTCCGCGGCAGAGACGACAGACCACATGCCGTCGGCGGTGCTCATCGCCGCACCATTGCCGATGGCGATGCGTGCGCGCACCGGAATCCCGGCGCGTCGTACGGTTCCAACGATGCGCGACAGTGCCGGGAGCACAGTCAGCGAGACCGCTCCAGCGGGCGCGGTCCAGGGCGACCGCCATACGACGCGTTTGCAGCTCATTTCGATGCGCAGTTCGTAATCGCCCAGAGGAATCGAGGGAAGTTTGAGCTCCTGAGGACCGGCGGTCAGCGTCAGGTCGCGGCGCTCGATGCGGCGGCAGCCGGGCGCACCGCTACAGCCGTCGAGCACGAGTTGCCACTGAGGAGCTGCGGTGATGTCGGCGCTTTCACAGCGGTCGGTGAGGCCGCGGAGAAAATCGGCGGCGTCCGCGGACAGCGAGACCGTGAGCTCCGCCGCCGGTGTGACCTGAACGGGCGGCGCAATCACCACGTCACTGCCTTTTGTCGAGAGATCGACGCCGATTTGCGCTGGTTCGTACGTCGGGCCTGAGACCTCGATCGCTGCATCACGCGTCTGCGGAACGTTGTCGAAGAGGAACAAATTGGCATCGCGCACCCTGCCATGCCGGAGCACCGACGCGATTCGCCCTTCCTCCGTTTTCAAGGTGATCTCGGGCTGAGGGAATTCGCGGGTCACGTCCGATGGCAGGCGCGGGAAACGGATTGCTCCGATGACCGCGGGTCGGGCACCCGTGCTCCATGCGACGTTCGCCGTGCCGTCATTGGTCCAGATGCCGCGAGCGACCCGCACGATGCGACGTTCGGACATCGCGAGCGCGATGAAGTCGGCTCCCTGAGGCACGGTCGCACGGGACTCGCCGGGCTGCAGTGGCAGCGAGAACGACATCCGGCTGGCGGTGCCGGGAAAATAAAGTACGACGCGTGGCGCGGAGGGGAGCGCGATCGAGACCGCCGGCGTCAGGTCGAGCTGAATTGATTTGAATCCGGAGTCCGTATTGTTGGGATCGCCGCGCACCGGGATGAAATACGGATGGGTAGTGACATACGCCCCCCGCTTGACGCCGTACACCGCCCAATAGCCGGGAGGAAACGCGATGACGGTCGTCGCCGGATAGCAGCGGACGTCGTCGCTGCCGAGCCAATGGCCGATGCCCGCGGGCTCCGCGCCGGTGACGCAGACCTCCGCGCCTTCGATCGGGCGCTGCTCGGAATCAACTGCACTAAATGCAAAGCGCATTGCCGCAGCGGGCCGGACGACGAGTGCGGCGAACAGAAGGTAGGCGATGCAGCGCATGCTCAAGAGGGAGCGGGGCCTCACCACGGGCAACCTTCGTCGGTCATGGTCGAGCATCGGGTGCTGGATAGACGGGAGTATTGCTACCTGCCGGAAGTAATGCAA